>NZ_JBIWEL010000002.1:0-44285 GCF_044762525.1 Pseudomonas sp. NPDC096950
GATGACGTCGGATTGGATAGCTTTTAAGTGTAAGAACAGGTCGTCACCGGATTGTGGAGTGATGAAGCCGAAGCCTTTTTAATCGTTTATCCACTTAACGGTACCGGTTTGGCGATTAGACATGGTGTAACTCCTTGAACAAAGATAACTGCGACGCAGGAAGAACCCTGGCCGAGACTGAGAGCAAAGAGCAGGAAAAATTCTTGTAGATGGTTGGATCGAAATTCAACATATCGTGTAGAGATTCTCAGTGACACAAGCAGCACAGTGGCGCCACCTTAACCCTTTTTCCGGAACGTGCCAATGCTTCTTGCGAAGGTTTCTCTGTTTTCGTGACTGACGGTGCATCTTATTGACCCCAAGGCCCTGCAATCAGGGGGGATCGGCGAGAATTAATACCTGCGCTTTGAACCCGGAGCGCGCGCCTAGTAAGATGCCGGACAGAATTTTTCCACCTCGCTATTCAGGACACCCGCCATGAGCATCAAATCGGACAAGTGGATTCGCCGCATGGCGCAAGAGCACGGCATGATCGAACCGTTCGTCGAGCGCCAGATGCGCGGCGAAGGTGCCGAGCGGCTGATTTCCTACGGCGTGTCGAGCTATGGCTACGACGTACGCTGCGCCGGTGAATTCAAGGTGTTCACCAACATCAACTCGGCAATCGTCGATCCGAAGAACTTTGATGAAAAGAGCTTCGTCGATGTGACCAGTGATGTCTGCATCATCCCGCCGAACTCGTTCGCCCTGGCGCGCACCGTGGAATTTTTCCGCATCCCGCGCAACGTGCTGACTATCTGCCTCGGTAAAAGCACCTACGCCCGTTGCGGCATTATCGTCAACGTGACGCCGCTCGAGCCTGAGTGGGAAGGCCACGTGACCCTGGAATTCTCCAACACCACCACATTGCCGGCGAAAATCTACGCCAATGAAGGTGTCGCACAGATGCTGTTCTTTGAATCCGACGAAGAGTGCGAAGTCTCCTACAAGGACCGTGGCGGCAAGTATCAGGGCCAACGCGGCGTCACCCTGCCACGCACCTGATCCGTCCATCTGACAGTTCACGGGAATTCTTCTGCAGGTAGACACTCTATTGGGTGTACTGCCCGGTTTGCGCACAGCGAACCGGGCCACTGCTCAGGAGTGCTCCATGAAGATCGATCCGCAAATCAGCGCCGAACTGGCTAGGCTTGAGCCCAATCAGGTCGGCGTTCTGGCCTGGTCCTTGTTGGCGCATCCGCCAATCAATATGGCAGGGGGCATCCCCGGCCAACCCGATCCCGATACCCCCAACGAACAGCCTACCGAACCCGGTGAGCCAACCCTGCCGGATGAGCCGCCTCCGGCGCCTGTTGCCTGATACCTGCTGTTGAAAAAGAATGGCCAGTCAGCTGTAGTCTCTGAAGACTTCAGCTGACTGGCCATATTTCGTCGTCGCCGATGACAAAGATCCTACAGCTCTCGTCCGCTTCGACTTGATACCCGCCGGTAAACGCACCGAATGCGGGCAACAGGCTGATTTCCGTCCCCAGCCTGAAACACGCAAGGCGCAAGCTTTGACGCCCTCTGCCGTTCAGCCGATAAACCGGGTGCACGTGCCCCGCTAGGACATGGCGGCCGGGGTGGGGATCCGGTTCATGCTGCAGGGCAAACGGTCCCAGCAACATTGGTTCGGGCACCACGCGGATGTTCAGCGAGGCCGGCGGATCTCCCGCCCGTTTGTCATGATTGCCGCGAATCAGCGTCATCGGCAGATCGCGATGGCGTTCTCGCCAGCCTGTCAGCGCCTTCAAGGTGTCCACGGCGTGTGAACCGGGCCCGTGGAGGAAGTCACCGAGGAATATCAACTGACGACAGGGCAGGGCCGCCAGCAACCCATCCAGCACCGCGATGTTTTGCGCAGTCGTACCCCGAGGCACGGGTTGACCGAGGCTGCGATAGGCCGCCGCCTTGCCGAAATGCACATCGGCGATCAATAGCGCTTGCTGGGCAGGCCAGTAAACCGCTTTCTCGGGTAGCAGCCAGAGATCTTCGCCGGCCAGGCGCACGGGATAAGACGTGCCCATCAGGCTTTCCCGGTCTGCGCGGTTTTCTCGAGATCGCCGACCATGCGCCGGATTCGATCCGCCAGTTTTTCGGAACTCATGCTTTCGCGCATCCGTTCCACCAGCAGTGGAAAACCTAGTGGTGTAGGACGTTTGATCTGATGCAAGTCGAATCTCAGGTTGTTGATGCGGGCCAAGGTCTGCTCCAGTCGCCGAATATCCAATTCTTCCCGTAGGACTTCTTCCCCGGCTTGGGCCAGTAACAAATTGTCGGCGTCGTATTGTTTGAACACTTCGAAAAACAAGCCACTCGATGCCTGGACCTGTCGCGTACTTTTCGGCGCGCCGGGGTAGCCGGCGAACACCAGGCCGGCAATCCGCGCGATCTCGCGAAAACGCCGCAGCGCCAGTTCGCCAGCGTTCAGGCTGTCGAGCACGTCGGGCAGCAGGTGCTCGGCGTTGAACAAATCGGGATTCAGATGTAGAGACCAGTCAATGGGTGTTGCGCTGAGCAATTCCAGACCGTAATCGTTGACCGCAATCGAAAACGTCACCGGTTGCCGCTGACTGACCCGCCACGCCAGCAGGCTGGCCAACCCCAAATGCACCTGGCGCCCGGCGAAGGGATAGAGGAACAAATGCCAGCCCTCGCGCGACTTAAGTGCCTCAGCCAGCAGCGAACTCTCGGTCGGCAAACCGGACCAGCGTTGCTGCACCTCCAGCAGTGGACGCAGCGCGGTCATTTCCGGGCCGATGAAATGACCCGATGCCGCTGCACTGAAACGCGCGACCACGGCCTGGGCCAGCTCACTGGACAATGGCATGCGCCCACCATTCCAACGCGGTACTGCGGCTTTTTTTACATTGCTGCGCCGTACGTACGCGGTCATGTTTTCGACGCGCACCAGCTCCAGCAAACGTCCGGCGAACAGAAAACCATCGCCGGGTTTGAGCCGGGCGATAAACCCTTCCTCGACACTGCCCAGCGTCTTGCCACCGCCGCCCTTGCTCCAGAACTTCAACTGAATGCTCGCATCACTGACGATGGTGCCGATGCTCATGCGATGGCGGCGTGCCAAGCGTGCATCCGGCACACGCCAGATGCCCTGTTCATCGGGCTCGACCCGGCGATAATCCGGATAGGCTGTCAGGGAAAGTCCGCCGTAACGTACGAAGGCCAGCGCCCAGGCCCAATCCGCCGGCGTCAGGTCACGATAAGTCCAGGCACTGCGGACTTCTTCGTACAGTTCATCGGGAATAAACCCACCGCCCAAAGCGATGCTGACCAGATGCTGCACTAACACATCCAGCGGTTTATAGGGTGACTCACGAGGTTCGATCCGCCGTTGTGCCACGGCATCTTGCGCGGCGGCCGCTTCGATCAGTTCCAGGCTGTGGGTCGGCACCAGCGTCACCCGCGAGACGCGTCCTGGCGCATGCCCGGAGCGTCCCGCCCGCTGCATCAGCCGCGCCACGCCTTTGGCCGAGCCAATTTGCAGCACGCGTTCCACCGGCAGGAAGTCCACGCCCAAGTCCAGGCTCGACGTACAGACCACGGCTTTGAGGTGCCCGTCCTTGAGGGCCCGCTCAACCCAGTCACGGGTATCTCGGGACAGCGAACTGTGATGCAAGGCAATCAACCCGGCCCAATCCGGGCGCGCCTCCAGCAAGGCTTGATACCAGATCTCCGACTGGGCGCGGGTGTTGGTGAACACCAGGCTGCTGGGGCTGGAATCGATCTCGGCGACCACTTGCGGCAACATTTTCAAACCTATGTGCCCGGCCCAAGGGAAGCGCTCGATGGCCGGTGGCAACAGGGTATCGACGCGCAGGTCCTTGCTGGTCTGCCCCTGGACGCTGATGCCGCCACCTTGTGGGATCAGGACTTGTTCGGCGTGGGATTGATTACCGAGCGTCGCGGAAACGCCCCAGACGATCAATTCGGGATGCCAACGACGCAATCGGGCGAGGGCCAATTGCAGCTGCACGCCGCGCTTATTGCCGAGCAGTTCGTGCCATTCGTCGACCACCACCATGCGCAAAGTCGACAACGCGGTTTGCGCATCGGCCCGGGCGAGCATCAGGGTCAGGCTCTCCGGGGTCGTGATCAGTGTGGTGGGCAGGCGTCGGCTCTGTCGGGCGCGTTCGCTGCTGCTGGTATCACCGGTGCGCAGGCCGACGCTCCATGGAATCTGCAAGTCGTGCAACGGCGCCTCCAGGGCGCGCGCGGTGTCGGCGGCCAAGGCGCGCATCGGAGTTATCCACAGCACGGTCAGCGGTTCGGCAACCGGTTTGCGTTTACGCGGTGTTTCAACCGGCGCGACGCAGGAGGCAAAGCGATTGAGTGCTCCGAACCACACCGCATAGGTTTTACCGGCGCCGGTGCTGGCATGCAGCAACCCGGACTCGCCACGTTTAATTGCGGTCCACACCTGTTTCTGAAAGGCGAACGGCTTCCAGCCACGGAGGGTGAACCATTGTTTGGCGTAATCGGGGGAGGTTCCCATGCCGGCGGTTTGCGCTCTGAAAGTGTTCTTTCAGTGACCGCGGCGGGATACGACAAGTTTGAATTGCTTTATTTTTTGTGGGAGCGGGCTTGCTCGCGAAGACCTCTTGTCAGGCAGCATCATCGTTGCCTGACAAGAGGCCTTCGCGAGCAAGCCCGCTCCCACAGGGGATCGTGCAATGCGTTACTTGAGATTACCGCTGAGGAACTGCTTCAACCGCTCGCTCTTCGGACTGCCCAGCACATCCTCCGGCGCGCCTTCTTCTTCCACCAACCCTTGGTGCAGGAACAACACCTGGCTCGACACTTTGCGGGCGAAGCTCATTTCGTGGGTCACCATGATCATGGTCCGGCCTTCCTCGGCCAGGCCCTGGATCACGCGCAGTACTTCACCCACCAGCTCCGGGTCGAGGGCCGAGGTCGGTTCGTCGAACAGCATGACTTCCGGCTCCATCGCCAGTGCACGGGCAATCGCCACCCGTTGTTGCTGGCCACCGGAAAGAAACGCCGGGTACTGGTCGGCAACGCGCGCCGCCAGGCCCACCTTGTCGAGGTAGCGTCGGGCACGGTCTTCGGCTTCTTCCTTGCTGCAACCCAGCACCCGGCGCGGGGCCATGGTGATGTTTTCCAGCACGGTCATGTGGCTCCACAGGTTGAAGTGCTGGAACACCATGGCCAGGCGCGTGCGGATGCGTTGCAGTTCATCGGGATCGGCCACGTGCATGCCGTGACGGTCCTTGACCATGCGGATGTCTTTGCCATCCAGGCTCATGGCGCCGTCGTTGGGTTGTTCGAGGAAGTTGATGCAGCGCAGGAAGGTACTTTTCCCCGAGCCGCTGGCGCCGATCAGGCTGATGACGTCGCCGGTGTTGGCCTTGAGCGAAACACCTTTGAGCACATGATGGTCGCCATAGCTTTTATGCAGGCCGTCGATGGTCAATTTATACATGGGGCATGCATCCTCAAGGCGAAAGTAGGTAGCCGCTGCGATAGGCTTCGGTGCCCGCGACGTGGGCGATCACCATGCCGGCAGTGGCCATGCGTCGCAGCGAACGGGCGTACATCAACCCGGCGGCGGTGCAATGGATGGGGGTGACGCGATCGTTGATCGGGTCGATGATTTCGGCGATCAGTTGCCCGGCGTCCAGGTATTGCCCCGGCACCGCGCAGAACACCAGCAACCCGCCAACCGGCGTGGCCACCGGTTCAACGCCGGCCAGCGGCGTGGCCGGGTAGGGCAGTTCGGGCAGGGGCGCCGCTTCGCCGGCGATGGCGCCGAAGTGAATCAGGTAATCGATCAGCGCCTGGCAGTCGTTGCTGGCCAACGGGTGATACACATCGCCCTGGCCGCGCAATTCGACGGTGACCGAGAAGCTGCCCAACGGAATATCGAAGTGCTCGCCGAAGCGTTCCTTCAACTGCCACCAAAGCAGCGTGAAACATTCATCGAACGACTGACCGCCGGAATCGGTAGCCAGCAGACTCGCCTCGGCACCGATGTAGCGCGCCAGCGGCTCGACCTGCGGCCAGGCCTCGGGCGTGGTGTAAAGGTGTGCGACGGCTTCGAAATCGCAATGCAGGTCCAGCACCATGTCCGCGTCACAGGCCAGCCGTTGCAGGGTCAGGCGCTGGGATTGCAGTTGCGTGCCGGCGGTCTGGCGGGCGAGGGCGTTGCGCAGGCTGGTGCGGATCAGTTCGAGGTTGTGCCGCGAATCGTCGCCGAGCTGGCCTTCGATCTCGTTGCCAACCTCTTCGCTCAAATCCACAAACCAGCGATTGAAGTTCTGCCCGCTCTCCAGCTCGTAGCGGCCCAGCGGCACATCCATCAGCACCTGTTCCAGGCCCACCGGGTTGGCCACAGGGACCAACACGATTTCGCTGCGCAGGCGCCCGGCGGCTTCCAGCTCCGCCAGGCGTTGCTTGAGGTGCCAGGCCACCAGCATGCCGGGCATTTCATCGGCGTGCAGGGACGACTGGATGTAGATCTTGCCTTTGGCCGACGCGGGGCCGAAGTGAAAGCTGTGAATCTGTCGTGCGGTCCCCGGCAGCGGGGCCAGCAAGTCATGTATCTGGTGGCGCATTTGCAGAGAGTCCTAGTGGGTCGGCCCGAGGAAGGCCAGCCATCGGCGTTCGGCGAGACGGAACAGGCCGACCAGCGCAAAGGTCACGGTCAGGTAGATCAGCGCGGCGATGCCGAACGACTGGAAGGTCAGGAAGGTCGCCGAGTTGGCGTCCCGCGCGACTTTCAGGATGTCGGGGATGGTCGCGGTGAACGCCACGGTGGTCGAGTGCAGCATCAGGATCACTTCGTTGCTGTAATACGGCAACGAGCGACGCAGGGCCGAGGGCATGATCACGTAGGCATACAGCTTCCAGCCGGTCAGACCATAGGCCTTGGCCGCTTCGACTTCACCGTGGTTCATGCTGCGGATCGCCCCGGCGAAAATCTCCGTGGTGTAGGCGCAGGTGTTCAGGGCGAAGGCGAGGATGGTGCAGTTCATTGCATCGCGGAAGAACGCGTCCAGCACCGGTTGCGCACGAATGGCAGCCAGGCTGTAGATCCCGGTGTAGCAGATCAGCAACTGGATATAGAGCGGCGTGCCTCGGAACAGGTAGGTGTAGAACTGCACCGGCCAGCGAATGTAGAAGTGCGGCGACACCCGGGCGATGGACAGCGGGATCGACACCAGAAAACCGATGAAGATCGACGCGCTGAGCAGCCACATGGTCATGGCCAGGCCGGTGATGTGGTAACCGTCGCTATAAAGGAAGGGTTTCCAGTATTCCTGCAAGAGTTCGATCATCGTACGGCCTCCCGGGAGCCGGCGGCGTAGCGGTGTTCAAGCCAGCGCAGGACGAAGTTGGAGGCGCTGGTGATCAGCAGGTAGATCAACGCGGCGAGGACCAAAAAGTAAAACAATTGATAGGTGCTTTTACCGGCGTCCTGCGCAGCCTTGACCAGGTCGGCGAGGCCGATAATCGACACCAGCGCGGTGGCCTTGAGCATCACCATCCAGTTGTTACCGATGCCCGGCAGGGCGAAGCGCATCATCTGCGGGAACACCACGATGCGGAAACGCTGGCCACGTTTGAGGCCATACGCGGTGGCGGCTTCGACCTGGCCCCGTGGCACGGCGAGGATTGCCCCACGGAAAGTTTCAGTGAAGTACGCGCCATAAATGAAGCCCAGGGTGATGACCCCGGCGCTGAACGGGTTTATCTCGATGTATTCCCATTCCATGTACTCAGTGAACGTCGTCAACCAGGTTTGCAGGCTGTAGAAAATCAACAGCATCAGCACCAGGTCCGGCACGCCGCGAATCAGCGTGGTGTAGAGCTGGGCAGGCAAGCGCACCAATTTGGATTTCGACAGTTTGGCACTGGCGCCCAGCAGGCCGAGCAACACGGCCACCAGCAGCGACAACGCCGATAATTTGATGGTCATCCAGGTGCCTTCCAACAGCAAGGGACCGAAGCCCTTCAAGCTGAAGGCTGAGAGCCCCAGGTTTTGTAAGAGGTTTTCGAACATAAATCAGCAACCTGATCGAATAAAAAAAGCGCCCATCGCGAGATGGGCGCCGGGCATTATTTGCCGCTGTACAGATTCAGATCGCCAAAGTGTTTCTTCTGAATGGTGGCGTAGGTGCCATCGTCGTGTAACGCTTTGATACCTTTATCCAGAAGTGCCTTCAGGTCTTTGTTACCTTTCGAGATACCGACAGCAGTTTTGGCTGGCAGCAGTGGCGCATCAATCGGCTTGCTGACTTCGTAATCGGCGCCCTGTGGCGACTTCAAAAAGCCCAATTCGGCTTGCAGCATGTCCTGAACCCCGGCGTCGAGACGACCGGAAGTCAGGTCCGAATACACCTGATCCTGGTTCTGATAGGCCTGGGTTTTCACGCCAGCCTTGTCCAGAACGGCTTTGGCGTAGGCTTCCTGGATGGTGCCTTGTTCGTAGCCGACGGTTTTGCCCTTGAGCGAAGCCACGTCGGTGGTAATGCCAGAACCTTTCTTCGACACGTAAGCGGTTGGGCCAGAGAACAGCTCGCTGGAGAAGTCGATGACTTTTTCGCGGGCTTCGGTGACGGTCATCGAAGAGATGACACCGTCGAATTTATTGGCCTTGAGGCCCGGAATCATGCCGTCGAAATCGCTTTCGACCCATTTGCACTTGACCTTCAGCTCGGCGCAGATCGCATTGCCCAGATCGATATCGAAGCCCACCAGGCTGCCGTCGGCCGCTTTGGACTCGAAGGGTGCGTAGGAAGGGTCAACGCCAAAACGCAGTTCTTTGTACTCCTTGGCCAGCGCGGAGCCGGCAGCCATGCACAACGCCAGTGCAGAAAGGGTCAGCAATGCTTTTTTCATTATTCAATCCCTAAGAACCAATATGAGCGCTTGTGGCGCAGAATTATTGTTACTGGAAAGCGTAAGACCTAATGAAAGTAGCAATTTCCGAACCAGAGTCCCGAACAAGCGTTTTAAAAGGTGATTAAAGAAAAGGATGTGACGCATTTGTGCACGAAAATGGGCGGCGGAAATTTCTTGCACCAATATAGATCATATCGGCACAGATCCACTGTGGGAGCGAGCCTGCTCGCGAAGACGGAGTCTCAGTCAAATTAGTGTTAGCTGATACACCGCTTTCGCGAGCAGGCTCGCTCCCACATTTTTATTGGGTTTAGCTCAGTAGGTCTTGCAGGGTTGAGAGGTTATCCGCGTCCTCGACCGTCTTATCCTGCCGCCAGCGCAACATCCTCGGAAACCGCACTGCGATCCCGCTCTTGTGGCGCCGGGACAGGGCAATTCCTTCAAACCCCAGCTCAAACACCAGGCTCGGCTTCACGCTGCTCACCGGCCCGAACTTCTCCACGGTGGTTTTGCGCACGATGCTGTCGACTTGACGCATTTCCTCGTCGGTCAGGCCCGAATACGCCTTGGCGAACGGCACCAGCGTGCGCTCGCTGGCGTCGGGCGGGCCGTCCCATACGGCGAAGGTGTAGTCGCTGAACAGACTCGCCCGGCGGCCATGGCCCCGTTGGGCATAGATCAGCACCGCATCGACGCTGAAAGGCTCGACTTTCCATTTCCACCAGACGCCCATGTCCTTGGTTCGTCCCACGCCGTACAGCGCATCCCGGGCCTTGAGCATCATGCCTTCGACTCCGAGTCGCCGCGACGCTTCCCGTTGTTGGGCGAGGTCGAACCAGTCTTCACCGGTCAGCACGGGTGAGGCCAGTAGCACCGGGCTGTTGCACCGGGCGATCACCTGCTCCAGTTGGGTGCGCCGTTCGGCCTGGGTGTGGTTGCGCCAGTCTTCGCCTTGCCATTCCAGCAGGTCGTAGGCGAGTAACACCACCGGCACGTCGTCGAGGATTTTCTTGCCCAGGGTTTTACGGCCGATGCGTTGTTGCAGCAGGGCGAAGGGTTGCACCGCCGGGGGCGTTGTCGATTGCGGGTCGAAGGCGTCCTCGGTGATGGGATGGGTCGATTTCCAGGCGACGATTTCCCCGTCGATCACCGTGCCGTCGGGTAAGCCGTGGGTCAGCACATCCAGTTCGGGAAAACGCTCGCTGACCAGTTCTTCGCCCCGGGACCAGATCCACAACCGGCCCTCGCGCTTGACCAGTTGAGCGCGGATGCCATCCCACTTCCATTCCACCTGCCATTGGCTGGCCGGGCCGAGCAGCGCCTCGAACTGTTCCACCGGTTGTGACAGGGCATGAGCGAGGAAAAACGGGTACGGCTGGCCGCCCCGTTGGGCATGTTCGTCGTCAGAGGGCGGCGCGATGAGTTTGAGGTAGTGGGCCGCCGTCGGGCGATTGGACAGGTCGGTGTAACCCACCAGCCGCTGAGCCACGCGCTTGCTGTCGAGCCCGGCCATGGCGGCCAGCGCCCGGGTCACCAGCAACTTGGACACGCCGACGCGAAAACTGCCGGTGATCAACTTAATGCAGAGCATCAGGCTGGGGCGGTCGAGTTGCGCCCACAGGGCCGGCAGGCGCTGGGCCAGAAACTCCGGGGTTTCACCGCGCAGTGGCAGCAGTTTGTCTTCGATCCACACCGCCAGGCCTTCGGTAGAACTGTGGGGCGCTTCGGGTAGCACCAACGAAATGGTTTCCGCGAGGTCGCCGACCGCTTGATAACTCTCTTCGAACAACCATGTCGAGAGCCCGGAAATCTCTACCGCCAACTCCCGCAATGCGCGCACTGGCACCAACTGCCGAGGCCGGCCGCCGGACAGGAAATACACCGCCCACGCGGCATCTTCCGGCGCGGCCTGGGCGAAGTACACCTGCATCGCCGCCAGTTTGGCGTTGCTCGAGGTGGTGGCGTCGAGTTCGGCGTACAACTCGGCGAAGGCTTTCATGGTTGCACCTCGGCAATTTCCACGACAACGCCGTGGTCTTCTTCATCATCGCCGTATTCGGTGCTGAAACCCTGGGCATCCAGCCCTTGTTCACGCAGATGCCGCACCAGCACCGCGACCGAGCCATGGGTGACCATCACCCGTTCAGCCCCGGTCTGTTCGATGGCCCAGAGCAGGCCCGGCCAGTCGGCATGGTCCGACAACACGAAGCCCCGATCCACACCGCGCCGCCGCCGCGTGCCGCGCAAGCGCATCCAGCCGCTGGCGAAGGCGTCGCTGTAGTCGCCGAAGCGGCGCATCCAGGTGCTGCCACCGGCTGACGGTGGGGCAAGGACCAGGGCCTGGCGCATGATCGGGTCGTTCTTTTTTACATCGCCGGCATAAATCGTTGGCGGTAGATGAACGCCACTGTCGCGATAAACCTGGTTGAGCGGTTCCACCGCGCCATGCACCAGAATGGGGCCGAGGCTGGCGTCGATGCCATGGAGAATGCGCTGGGCCTTACCGAAGGAATAGCAGAACAACACGCTGGCTTTTTCGGCAGCGATGTTGGCCCGCCACCACTGATTGATCTCGGCAAACACCTGGGCCTGGGGCTGCCAGCGATAGATCGGCAGGCCGAAGGTCGATTCAGTGATGAAGGTGTGGCAACGCACCGGTTCGAACGGCGCGCAGGTGCCGTCGGGCTCAATCTTGTAATCCCCCGAGGCGACCCAGACTTCACCGCCGTATTCCAGGCGCACCTGGGCCGAGCCGAGTACATGGCCGGCGGGGTGAAAACTCAGGGTGACGCCGTGGTGCAGCAAGCGATCGCCGTAGGGCAGGGTTTGCAGGTTGATGTCCTGGCCCAGGCGCGAACGCAGGATCCCTTCGCCGGGGGCGGCAGCCAGGTAATGTTGATTGCCGGTGCGGGCATGATCGCCGTGAGCGTGGGTTATCACCGCGCGCTCTACCGGACGCCACGGATCGATATAGAAATCGCCGGCGGGGCAGTACAAACCTTCGGGACGCGCGATAACAAGGTCCATGTCGTTACCAAAATGGGGGGCTTGTTAGCTAGGAGGTTTTTGCGAGGCGAGAAGTTCTATCGAGTTTTAGCGAGATGATCGTTCCCACGCTCTGCGTGGGAATGCCTCTGGGGACGCTCCGCGTCCAGTGACGCGGAGCGTCACGGGCTGCATTCCCACGCAGAGCGTGGGAACGATCAGTCATTGTGGGAGCGGGCTCGCCCGCTCCCACATTGGGTCGGTGTTAAGCGTTATTTCCCCGGTGTCAGGGTCAACCGCGCCTTGCCATACGCCTTGTCAAAGTTCTGCGGCTGCATCGGCAGGCTCATGTATTGACCCTTGAGCCACGGGTCGATGCTGTCGAGGTAGTTCGGGCTCGCCGGGTTACCGGACTGACCCGTACCGTTTTGCCCCATCAACGGTTCGGCCTGGCCGAAGTCGACGATAAAGCGCATGGACGGCGCCAGCGTGGTGTTGAAGTCCTGGCCCCAGGCGAACGCCGCCGTGTTCAGCGTGGTGTGATCGCCGCCGGCCGCCAACGGACCGCGCACGGTCTGGCCACTGGCATTCTTCCACTCGTAGCGGTGCAGTTTGCCCCACTGCCAGGCTTTGTGATCGCCGCCCAACTGACTGTCGCCGGCACTGATGGCCGCCGCCAGGCTGCGGGCGAGGATCGCTGGTTTGTCTTCTTTCTGCGGGGTGCGCGCGTCATCCCAGAACGGGCTGTCTTCGCGCCCGAGCAGGTGATCGGCCTGGGCCGCGTAGGACAACTTACCGTTCGCGATAAAGGCTTTCCACGCCGGGCTGCTTTCCGGGCCCAGTTCGTCGAGGAAGATCTGCTTGGCGCTTTCCTGCAGGAACAGTTCGTAAATCGCCGCGTCGGCAGAGGTCGGGCTGAGTTTGCCGTCGAACGCCATCAAACGCGTCAACGCCTCGCGCGCCTTGCCGCGATCAGCTTCCGGCAACGCTTCGATCGCCTGTTTCAGCGGCTGGGCCATGCCCGGCGCATCAAACATTTTCTTCAGCTTGGCGGCGAACGTGGTGGTCTGGTCGTACTGCATGGCGATCAGGCTACGTGTGTCGTGCTTGCCCGCGCCGGCCAGTTCGGCCATGCGCTCGCCACGTTCCGGGGCGGACCAGGAATTGGACAATTGCATGCCGTAGCCGTGGGGGATAACCCGTTGGTTGGCGGTGCCGAGCCAGCCTTGGGCCGGGTCCTGGTCATACGGGTGCAGCATCGGGTCGGCGTAACCGTCCCAATCGTAGCGACCTTCCCAGCCCGGCGACGGCAACAGGCCTTCGCCTTCGCGACGGTTCGGGTAGCGACCGGTGACTTGCCAGCCGATGTTGCTGGCGTCGGCAAATACCAGGTTCAGGGCGATGGCGCGGATTTCACGGCTGGCGTCCGAGGCTTTCTCGACGGTTTGCGCGCGGGACAGGTCGAAGAACGCGTCCAGGGTTTTGTCGTCGGTGAAGCTTGGAGTCTGCAAGGCGAGGCCGAAACCGTTGGCCATGGTCAGGCCCTGGGCGCTGTTGAGCAGCGGCCCGTGGCGGGTTTCGTACACCGCTTCGCGCAGAGGCCGCTGGCCTTTGACGAAGTAGGTTTCGTTACGCACCACCACCGGCTGCCATTTGCCATTGGCTTCGTAGGTCAGGCCATTGCCCTGGCGTTTGATTTTTTCCAGGAACAGGTCCTGGTTGTCGCCCATGACCGTGGTCATGCTCCACGCCACTTTGCCGTTGAAACCGCCGAGAACCATCGGCAGGCCGGCGATGCTGACGCCCGCCGCCTGATATTTCGGCGCGCGGATCTGCACGTAGCTGAACAACGACGGCACGCCCATCGGGCCGTGGCTGTCGCTGGCCAACAGGCTTTTGCCGCTGCGGCTGCGTTGTGGACCGATGGCCCAGTTGTTCGACGAGGTGGCGCCCAGCAGATTCAGGTCGGAGAGTTGCCCGGTGGCCTTGGTGATTTCCGTCAGGCCCGGAATCGCGCCGTTGAGCTTGATGCCCTGGAGCTTGTCGGCTTCGGCCACAGGCAGTTTTTCGTCCGGGGCAGACGGCGTCAGCCACGCAAGCTTGTCGGTGGTGACGGTTTGGGCGAGCACCAGCGAGGAAATTTCTTCCGGCAGGTTGGCCGACTGGCTGAAATTCAGCAGGCAGAAAATCAGCGCCGAGTCTTCCGGCTTCCAGTATTCAGGCTTGTAGCCGCTGGCGGCGAGATCGGCCGGCAGCTTGTCGCGGTAGCGGAACAGGTAGGCGTTGACACCCCGGGCATACACTTCGAAGAAGCGCTTGAGCCGTGGCGAAGAGGCTTTGTACAGCTCACCGGCGCTTTTCTTCAGGTTGACGGCGCGCATGTAGCGGTCGGCGTCGAGCAGGTCCGGGCCGGACATTTCCGCCAGACGGCCCTCGGCCAGCAGGCGCATGGTCACCATTTGCGTGAGGCGGTCGCTGGCGTGGACGTAACCGAGGGCAAACAGCGCGTCGTGGAAGCTGTTGCTTTCGATCAACGGCATGCCCATGGCATTGCGTCGAACCGACACGTTCTGCGCCAGGCCCTTGAGCGGCTGCACACCGGAGGTTGGCGGGAGGGTGTCCTGGGTGTTCCAGGTCTGACAACCGGTCAGGCTCAAAACACCGGCCACTGCTGCGGCAACGCCGAACCGGGGAAGAAAATGTGTGAGGGCTGGCGAGGCCATGGCAAAGCTCCTGCGGGGGTAGTAACGCAATAAAGGCGCTACGTTAGTGAGCAGGAGGTGGCCGCGCAAGCGCCGGCGGGGTTATTTCTTCACCGTGATCGTTCCCACGCTCTGCGTGGGAATGCCTCAGCGGACGCTCCGCGTTCGGCTTTGGAGCGACGCGGAGCGTCCTGGGCTGCATTCCCACGCAGAGCGTGGGAACGATCAACGGTCAGGATTTCGGCGGATTGACCTTCGCCGCAATCGCATACGCCTTCACCGTCGCCGGACGGTTCTGGATGTGGTTGAACCAGCGCAGCACATTCGGGAAGTCTTCGAGGTTCTGGCTCTGCCACTTGTGGGACACGATCCACGGGTAAATCGCCATGTCGGCAATGCTGTACTCGTCACCGGCGACGAACTCATTGTTCGCCAGTTGCTTGTTCAGCACGCCGTAGAGACGGGCGGTTTCATCGATGTAGCGTTTGATCGCGTAAGGGATTTTCTCCGGTGCGAACTGACTGAAGTGATGATTCTGCCCGGCCATCGGCCCGAGGCCGCCCATCTGCCAGAACAGCCATTGCAATGCCTGCTGACGCCCGCGCAGGTCTTTGGGCAGGAACTTGCCGGTCTTCTCCGCCAGGTACAGCAGGATGGCCCCGGACTCGAACAGCGACAACGGCTCGCCACCATCGGCCGGCTCATGATCGACAATCGCCGGGATTCTGTTGTTCGGGGAGATTTTCAGGAATTCAGGCTTGAACTGGTCGTTCTGGGTGATGTTGATCGGGTGCACGTTGTACTTGAGGCCGGCCTCTTCGAGGAATACCGAGATTTTGTGGCCGTTGGGGGTGGTCCAGTAATACAGGTCGATCATGGAGTGCTCCAAAAAATAGACGTCGTTAGGGACGGACAGCAACCGCTCGCATTAGGTCGTCCTGTTTGCACCGGAGAGCTTGCCTGTAGGAAGAGGTGATGCTGAAGTGCGTGAAATTCAATGACCCGACATGAGAAAAGTCAGCATGGAGCTCAAGACCAACGCGGCGCTGATCATCATCGACCAGCAAAAAGGCATCCTGCATCCCAAACTCGGGCGTCGAAATAATCTTCAGGCCGAGGAGCGCATCCTCGATCTGCTGGCGTTTTGGCGCAGAACCGCGAGGCCGGTGATCCACGTGCAACACCTGTCCCGCTCAGCGGAATCGGTGTTCTGGCCCGAGCAATCGGGTGTGGAGTTTCAGGAACGGTTTCAGCCATTGCCCGGCGAGCAACTGATTCAGAAACAGGTGCCGGACGCGTTTTGTGCGACGGGGCTGGAGGCGGGGCTGCGAGAGGCGGGGATTGATCAGTTGATCATCGTTGGCGTGGCAACCCACAACTCGGTGGAGTCCACGGCGCGCACAGCCGGCAACCTGGGGTTTGAGGCGTGGGTGGCGGAGGATGCGTGTTTCACCTTCGACAAGGCGGATTTTTTCGGTAAGGCGCATTCCGCTGAAGAAGTGCATGCCATGTCGCTGGGGAATTTGCATTGCGAATACGCGACGGTAGTCAGCACCGCGCAGATTTTGAATCCCAACTGAAACCCCCTGTGGGAGCGGGCTTGCTCGCGAAAGCGGCGGCACATTCAACATCACTGTTTCAGACACACCGCTTTCGCGAGCAAGCCCGCTCCCACAGGGGATGTGTGGTGACCACAATATGGGGTCTCACACAGCTCAAATGTGGGAGCGAGCCTGCTCGCGAAGGCGATTCAACCGGCGAAAACGATCTCCGCGCGAAGCGTCAAGCGCCGTGGCACTTCTTGAATTTCTTGCCGTTGCCGCATGGGCAAGGGTCGTTGCGGCCGACGTCTTTCAGGGCGTTGCGCACCGGTTCCTGGTGAGCGTGGCCGCAGTTCGGGCCGTGGACATGGCCATGGTCGTGATCATGGTGGTCATGGGCATGATCGTCGTGATCGTGATTGCAGTCTGGGCCATGGACATGGGGTTGCTGGGTCATCGGGGTTACTCCGGAATTAAATCGGCGGGGATTATCACGCCATTACGCGCCAGGTGCACGTAGTGCGCGATGAATAAACCGGTTTCCAGTTCACCTTCCAGACGATAGGGGATGGGTTGCTTGGGACTTTTCAGCATTTTCACCAGGTCGCGAATCTTCGGCCACAGGTTGGTGCGGATCGGTACTTTGAAATAGGCACTGCGCTTGGGACCCACGGTGAACCAGTGCTCGTGCTCGCCTTCGGTCAGCAGCATGTCGCCCAAATGAATGCGGTATTCGAGGCTGCGGACGGTCAAGTCGCTGTCGTTGGGGTTATCGACGCGAAAGTGCAGGAGGAATTTCTGTTCCAACAGCTTGGCACGTACCACTTCGACTTTGACCAGATGCACCTGAGGGTCGGGCTCGTCGTTGCTGAACCAGGACATGCAGCCGCCCAGGCTCAAGAGGACGAGCAGGGTGAGTAGATGTAAGGCGCGGCGCTGACTGGTCATGGTGGTGGTTCTCCCTTGAGAACCAGTCTAGCCTTTAAAAGATCGCAGCCTACGCGCCGAAATACCCCGCGCAACACTTCTTGAATTTCTGCCCGCTCGCGCACGGGCAGGCGTCGTTGCGCCCAGCCTTGAGCTGGACGGTCGGGTCGATGAAGTACCAGTGACCGTTGTTCTGCACAAACGAGGAGCGCTCGCGGTGACTGTGTTCACCACCGCCATCGTGCCAGCGCGCCGTGAACGTGACGAAAGCGTGTTCCGGTTGACCGCCAAACACCTCGGAGCTTTCCACTTCCAGGCCCAGCCAGGTGCTTTGGGCGCTCCAGTCGCTGATGGACTGGCGATCGAGCCCAGCCTGTTGGGCGGGCAGGGTGGTCGCCACCAGATAGTCGACCAGCCCCAGCACATAGGCGCTGTAGCGCGAACGCATCAGGGCCTCGGCGCACGGAGCCGGATGGCCGGCATGGTAATGACCGCAGCAGGCATCGAGCAGGGTGCCGCTGCCGCAAGGGCAAATGGATGTACTCATTGCGTTACCACCAGTATTTCCCGAAGTTTTCCGGATTGGCCCAGAACCGTGAATTGAGCCAGTCGGGCACCTGTTTATAGTCAAGAAGATCATAGGTGAACAGCGTCAACACCTGCTCATCGCGCTGGAAGCGTTCGCTGGCTTGCAGGGCCAGGGAGAAAAAATCGGTTTCCTGCCAGCCGCTGGCCGGCAAGTCCGCCAGTACCGCGATGCGACTGGCGTTGAGGTTGCGGATCCCGCCGAGCAGGTTCAGGCCGTCGCGCTTGGGCAGGTGCTCCAGGCAATCGACCACCAGCGCCAGGTCAAAGCGCCGCGCTGCCAGCTCCGCCGGCAATGGCCCCGGTTCCGCATGGGCGACGCAACTGTCCGGGTGCGCGAGCTTGAACGCCTCCAGTGCCGGGAACTGGCTGGCGCCGATCAGCAACAGGCGCGCCGGTGCGTAGCGGTCAAGCAAAGCGGCCAGTGCCTGCTGGGGCGTGCGTGAAGAAATACCTGCAATCATCAAAGATCCTCAATCAGAACTGCCAAGACTAGCCTGCCCCAACGTTCGGGCCTAGAGCCGCTGAGTGGCAAAAGTGCCGATCTGCCGTGAACATTGGGTAAAACGGCGATGGCCTATTGCTGGCGGAGATTAAAACTCGGGTCTTTACTCCCTGAATCGGTTTTAAGCCGATCCCTCAGGAGAAAACTAGATGAGCATAGTTCGGACAGCATTACCCTTGGTTCTGCTAACCAGTGTGTTGACTGGTTGCGCAGGTTTGCAGAAAACCGACTGGCCGACCTGTGCGGCGGTCGGCGGTGTCGTGGGTGCCGGTCTCGGCGCGACCGAAAGTTCGGCGTGGGCGGGGTATGGCGCACTGCTGGTCGGTGGCACGGCAGCGGCTTATTGCTGGGTGCACGGCGATGGCGATGAAGACGGCGATGGCGTGCCGGACAGTCGCGACAAGTGCCCGCATACGCCTCGCGGCGTGCAAGTCGATGCCGACGGTTGCCCTCCGCCACCTGTCCCTGCACCAGTGGTTGAAGAGGCCGTGGTGGTCAAGGAAGAAACCATCGTCATCCGCGATGTTCACTTCCAGTTCGACAAAGCCACGCTCACTCCTTCCGATAAAGAGGTGCTCGACAAAGTCGCGACTCGCCTGAAACAGGAATCGTCCACCGCGCGCCTGACCGTGACCGGTCACACCGACAGCGTGGGCAGCGATGCCTACAACCAGAAACTGTCGGATAAACGTGCGCATTCGGTGGTGGAATACCTGATCCACGATGGCGTACCACGCAGCAGCTTCGTGTCGGTAACCGGTAAAGGCGAAAGCCAGCCAGTGGCCGATAACAAAACTGCGGACGGCCGCGCGTTGAACCGTCGCACCGAAATCAAAATCGAGCGTTAAAAGTCCCTTCCGCTCCGCGGCTTGTGCAGTCGCGGATGCGGGTCTTTACTCCTGTGTAACCGGTATGGGCCGGTAACACAGGAGCATTCACAAATGAGCGTTCTCACAAGGACCGTCTTACCGGTTCTGCTGCTTGGCAGCCTGTTGACCGGTTGCGCTACTCACAGCGATGGCACTGCCCCCTTGAATCAACGTACCTGGCCGATCTGCAGCGTCATTGGCGGACTGGTCGGCGGTGGCCTGGGTGCTATCGAAAGTGGCGGTTGGGCGGCCGGTGGTGCGGCGCTCGGTATCTTGACCGGTGGCTTGATCTGTTACGCCCAGGATGGCGACGAAGACAGCGACGGCGTCTTCGACCGCCGCGATCGTTGCCCCGATACGCCGGAAAACACCCCGGTCGATCATCGCGGTTGCCCGCTGCCGCAATACCCGGCCAGCGTGAAACCCGTCGAACCGGCACCGGTCTCCGAAGTCATCACCCTGAGCGATGCCGGCAACGTGCTGTTCGCGTTCGACAAGTCCGACCTGACTCCAGCGGCCCGCAGCCAACTGGATGCATTGATGGGCAAGTTGCAGAACGCGGACGTGGTCAGCATCAAGGTGGTGGGCCATACCGACAGCAAAGGTTCGGACGCTTACAACCAGGCCTTGTCGGAACGTCGCGCCAGCAGTGTGGCGGCCTATCTGCTGAGCCAGGGTCTGGCGCCGAACAAACTCACCAGCGAAGGCAAGGGTGAAAGCCAACCGGTGGCCGACAACGAAACGGAAGAAGGGCGTGCGAAAAACCGACGTGTGGAATTGCACATCAACCGCTGACGCATGACGCAGAACCTTGATTTAGAGCCGCCGGGCGACGAAAGTCGGCAATCCGGCGGCCATGTTGAAGAATTTTCTGTTGCCCTCTGGCGCATTCCTTGTGGAAGCCGTTACTGTGCGCTCAAAGAATAATTCTCAACGGGGGAGCGTATGAAGGTGTTTTGGGGGCTGGGGAAGCTGTTGACCCTGCTGTTCTGGTTGGTGGTGCTGGTCAATCTGCTGATCCCGTTTATCAATCCGCTGCACCTGTTGGTCAGTATGGCCGGAGCCCTGCTGGCGACTATCCATTTTCTCGAAGTGCTGCTGTGCAACCGCAGCCTCAAAGGTCGCGCCCATCCGTGGCGTGATCGCCTGAAGATCCTGTTCTTTGGCGTTTTCCACCTGCAAACCATTCCGGCCCCGGCCGTACCAGGGGCTTCCCATGCGTAAACTCTGCCTGCTCGCTGCACTCATCAGCCCATTGGCCTGCGCCCAGGTCGTGAGTGTCGAAACCAACTCCCTGATGCGCTTGCCGAACACCGCCAGCACGTTGCAGCTGGAAAAACTTGAAGTCGCCGACTACGGCACCTTGCTGATTCCCTCGAACGTGACGGAAGTGACGGTGGGCGAATTGCACCTGGGGCGTGACGCGCGGATCGCCATCGTGCCCGGCGAACAAGCGCTGGAACTGAAAGTCAGCCGCGCCGAACTGTCCGAAGGCAGCCTGATCACCGCTCGCGGTGCGCCGGGGACCTACCTCAAGGCTGCGCGCTCCGGGCGTAACCTGAATTTGCTGATCAAGACCCTGAACGCACCGACCTTGACGGTCGATGCGCGCGGCGGTGCGGGTGCGCCAGGGTTTGTCGGTCTGGATGGCGCCAACGGCGAGGATCCGGGTTGCACCTGGGGCCAGGCCGGTCGCGGTTTCGACGGCAGCAATGGCAGCGACGGCCAGCCCGGCGCGCCCGGTGCACTGGTGCGCCTGCAAGTGCCACGGGATTACCCGGCGGAGCAAATCAAGGTTCAGGTCGCGGGCGGTGCCGGTGGTCTGGCCGGGCCTGGCGGTAAACCGGGGGCGGGCGGCAAGTCCAAGGGATGCCTGGTTTACAAGGCTGATGGCGGCAAGAGCGGTCGGCCAGGGGTTGATGGCCAGCCAGGGCCTACGGGTGCGGCGGGGGCGGTGACGGTTCAGCGGTTGTAATTGGGTTTTGGGGTGGGTCAATTAGAACCACCCCTCACCCCAACCCTCTCCCCAGAGGGGAGAGGGGGAAAGGGAGCCGATTTTCATGCCGTTCAAAACTTGAGTTCGGCTTGGACTTTCAGGTCGATGTAACTCAAACAAACAACTCGGTCAGTCCCCTCTACCCCTTGGGGAGAGGGTTAGGGTGAGGGGTGGATCCTGAGTCCAGCACAAAACTCAAAATCCCCCCAAAACCATCAAAACATCGGCCGAGCCGCCGCAATCGCCACCAACACCAACCCGACAATCAGATTAATCCCCACCAACTTGCGAATCTTCCCTAGCGCCGCCGCACCCGCCGGCCAGTCCTGCGCGTCCACCGCTGTGCGCAGCTCCGGCAGCAACAATGCCTGAATCCGGATAAACAGCGCGGTCATCACCACGTACAAGCCCATCATCACCTGCACATAGCGCGGTGCCGCCTCAAACCCGGCGTATTGCAGATGAATCATGCCCACACCGCTGATCGGCAAAAGCACCACCGCGACCCAGACCCAGCGGAAAAAACCTTGAAACACTTCTACCCACAGCTTCAACCGGCCGGGGCCTTCCAGGGCCTTCATCGCCGCCGGGCGCAGGACCATCCAGGCGAAAAACATGCCGCCGACCCACACCAGGGCGGACAGGACATGCAGGGTATACACGAGGCTAAAAGCGGTCATTGAGGTACTCCGTTCTGCGCGGGATTAATTAGCGCGGTATGATAGCCGCCATCCGAAACCACTGAAAATTTATCCAGCGTTTTTTGCGCCCGACAATCCATGATCAGCACCGAACTCAAAACCACGATCCAGGGCGCCTACACGCGTTTTCTTGAAGCCAAGAGCCTCAAGCCGCGCTACGGCCAACGCCTGATGATCGCCGAAATTGCCAAAGTCCTCGGTGACATCGACACCGACGACGAAGGCCGGCGCAGTGGCGACCCCGCGATTGTCGCGGTGGAAGCCGGCACCGGTACGGGCAAAACCGTGGCCTACAGCCTGGCGGCGATCCCGACGGCCAAGGCTGCGGGCAAACGCCTGGTGATCGCCACGGCCACCGTGGCCCTGCAAGAGCAGATCGTCTACAAGGATTTGCCCGACCTGATGCGCAACAGCGGGCTGAATTTCACTTTCGCCCTGGCCAAGGGCCGTGGGCGCTACATGTGCCTGTCCAAGCTCGACATGTTGCTCCAGGAAGGCCATGCGCAAACCGCCACCGCGCAGCTGTTCGAGGAAGAAGGCTTCAAGATCGAAGTGGATGAGGCCAGCCAGAAGCTGTTCACCAGCATGATCGAGAAGCTCGCGGGCAATAAATGGGACGGCGACCGCGACAGTTGGTCCACCGCCCTCGAAGACGCCGATTGGGCGCGCCTGACCACCGATCACAGCCAGTGCACCAACCGTCATTGCCCGAACTTCGGTCAGTGCGCCTTCTACAAGGCCCGCGAAGGCATGGGCAAGGTCGACGTGATCGTCACCAACCACGACATGGTCCTGGCGGACCTGGCCCTGGGCGGCGGCGCCGTGTTGCCGGACCCGCGCGACACCATCTACGTGTTCGACGAAGGCCACCACTTGCCGGACAAGGCAATCGGTCACTTCGCCCACTACACGCGCCTGCGTTCCACCGCCGACTGGCTGGAAACCACTGCCAAGAATCTCACCAAATTGCTGGCCCAGCATCCGTTGCCGGGGGATCTGGGCAAATTGATCGAACAGGTGCCGGAGCTGGCGCGGGAGATCAAGACCCAGCAGCAGTTCATGTTCACCGCGTGCGAGCAAGTTGCCGATTTCAAACCCGGCGAAGACGTCGAAGGCCGTGAACGCCCGCGTCATCGTTTCGTCGGCGGGGTGATTCCCGAGCACATGCGCGAGATGGGCGTCGAGCTGAAGAAAGCCTTCGCCCGCTTGACTGACTTGTTCACCCGCCTCACCGAACTGCTCAAGGAAGGCATGGACGGCGAGGTCAACATCGGCATCGCCAGCAACCAGGCCGAAGAGTGGTATCCGCTGTTCGGCAGCCTGTTGTCCCGTTCTTCGGGCAACTGGGAGTTGTGGACCGCATTCACCGCCGAAGACCCGGAAGACAACCCGCCGATGGCCCGTTGGCTGACCCTGGCGGAAAGCGGCTCGCTGTTCGACATCGAGGTCAACGCCAGCCCGATCCTTGCGGCGGAAATGCTCCGGCGCAATTTGTGGAACGTGGCTTACGGCGCGCTGGTGACCTCGGCGACGCTGACCGCACTCGGTACGTTCGACCGCTTCCGCATGCGCGCCGGCCTGCCGAAAAAAGCCGTGACCGCCGTGGTCCCGAGCCCGTTCCACCACGCCGACGCGGGCGTGCTGCGGGTGCCGGACCTGAAAGCCGATCCCCGTGACGCACCGGCTCACACCGCCGCGATCATTCGTGATCTGCCGTCGCTAGTGGAAGGTTCCCGGGGCACTTTGGTGCTGTTCTCTTCGCGCAAACAGATGCAGGACGTGTTCGACGGGCTGGACCGCGACTGGCGCAAACAAGTGTTCATTCAAGGCAACCTGTCGAAACAGGAAACCCTGAACAAGCACAAGGCGCGAGTCGATGGCGGGGATTCCAGCGTGCTGTTCGGCCTGGCGAGTTTCGCTGAAGGCGTGGATTTGCCCGGTGCCTATTGCGAACACGTGGTGATCGCGAAGATTCCGTTCTCGGTCCCTGATGATCCGGTGGAAGCCGCATTGGCCGAGTGGATCGAAGCCCGGGGCGGTAATCCGTTCATGGAAATCTCCGTGCCGGATGCCTCGCTGAAACTGGTCCAGGCCTGCGGTCGCTTGCTGCGTACCGAAGAAGATCGCGGCACCATTACGTTGCTCGATCGGCGCCTGGTCACCCAGCGTTACGGCAAAGCCATCCTGAATGCGTTGCCTCCCTTCCGACGTGAAATTTCCTGATACACGCGTGGGCAGTTTTGCCCACCGCGTTGTCTATCTCTCTGTCATCGCTTTTCCATTGGCCATTGTTGGTCGTTAGGGAGAATTTCGTTCTCATGATTCGTCGTTCGTTGCCTGCTGTATTTGCCCTGTTGTTCGCAACGCCCTTGCTCGCCGCGCCCGCCGGCCAGCAGACGCTGTTCAACTTTGTTCGCCCCGCCGACGTGGTCCAGGTGGCGACCCAGGACGCCAGCCTGCCGCAATCCAACGCCGAGCAAACGGCCGAAGGCGAAGTGCTGCGCCGGGTGACTTTTAACCCGGTGGCCAAGCCTACCTTGCGCCTGACCCCGCAGACCGGCGCCTGGGACTGGTCGCAGTCAGGTGCCATGAGCCTGCGGGTCCAGAGCGCGATGAACTGGGCCTTGACCCTCTATGTGACCATCCAGAGCAACGACGGCAAGACCCTGGTCAGCCGCGTCGATCTGCCGGCCGGCCCGGCGCAAACCCTGCTGGTGCCGCTGGTGGCCAGTTCGCCGCTGAGCCAGGGCATGAAGGCCGGCCCGCCAATGCCTATGACGGTCGACGGTCAGCGCGTGTTGCTTGCCAGCAGCAGCGGTGAACTGGATCGCAGCCAAGTGGTGTCGGTGAGTTTGTCGATGGACCAGCCGAAAGTCGCCCAGAGCATCCTGCTGGAGCGCTTCGGTGTGCAGGACGGTGAGGACGTGAGCAAAGCCGTATATGGCGCTCTGGTAGACGCTTACGGCCAATCGACCCGGGCCAAATGGCCAGAAAAGGTCAGCAGCGACGAGCAACTGAAATCCGCTGCCGTGAAAGAACAGCAACAACTGAAGACCTGGCTGGCCGAACGCGAAAAGTCGTCCCTGGACAAGTTTGGTGGCTGGAACAAAGGCCCGTCGTTCAAGGCCAGCGGTTTTTTCCGCACCGAGAAGCGTGACGGTCGCTGGTATCTGGTGACACCAGAAGGCCATCCGTTCTATTCCCTCGGCGTGAACACCGTTGCCCCGGACGTCGATCAAACCTACATCGCCGGTCGCGAGTGGATGTTCGAATCCCTGCCAAAACCCGATGAACCACTGGCCAGCCACTATGGCGAAGGCGATAACCGTGGCGGCAACGGCGCCGATCAGGGCCGGGCCTACAACACCGGGCGCTGGTTCGACTTTTATGCGGCCAACCTGCAACGCCTTTACGGTCAGCCCTGTGCGGTGACCAGCGAAACCAAGGCCGGTGTGGCCGAAGCGTCCAAGGCTGATGCGGTGGCGCAGACGGCGGAAAAAGCCGCTGAGCAACCCGTCGCGCCTTCGACGGCCGAATCCGGTATCGCCGAAGCGGCCAAGACCAACGCCGCCGAAGCCACCGTTGCCAAAGCGGTCGAGCCCTGCAAAGCGCTGGTTGATGAGCAACGCTGGACCCATCACACCCTGGATCGCCTGCAAGCCTGGGGTTTCAACACCGTCGGCAACTGGAGTGAACCGGCGCTGGGCAACGCGGATCGCGTGCCGTACACCTTGCCGCTGTCGATCGTCGGCGATTACGCCAGCATCAGCACCGGTACTGACTGGTGGGGCGGCATGCCCGACCCGTTCGACCCGCGTTTCGCCATGGCCACCGAGCGTGCCGTGGCCATTGCGGCCCGGGATCACCGTGACGATCCATGGCTGATCGGCTACTTCGCCGACAACGAACTGGCCTGGGCCGGTCCCGGTGATGACCCGAAAGCCCGTTACGCCCTGGCTTACGGCACCTTGAAAATGACCACCGATGTACCGGCCAAACGTGCATTCCTCAAGCAACTGCGTGACAAATACCGCAACCAGGCGGGCCTGTCGAAAGCCTGGGGCATCGACCTGCCGGCGTGGGAATTGATGGAAGACCCGGGCTTCGTGGCACCGCTGCCAAGCGCCGAGCACCCGGAAATCGAAGCCGACTACAAATACTTCCAGAAGGTCTTTGCGGACACCTACTTCAAGACCATTTCCGACTCGCTCAAGTGGCACGCGCCGAACCAGTTGTTGCTCGGCGGCCGGTTCGCCATCAGCACCCCGGAAGCGGTCGAGTCCTGCGCACAGTACTGCGATGTGTTGAGTTTCAACATGTACACCCTGCAACCCCAGGACGGTTACGACTTCGCCAAACTGCGCAGTCTGGATAAACCGGTGCTGATCACCGAGTTCAACTTCGGCTCGGCGGATCGCGGCCCGTTCTGGGGCGGTGTGACACAACTGGCCAAGGAAGAAGACCGCGGTCCGGCCTACGCCAACTTCCTGAAACAGGCGCTGAGCGAGCCGTCGATTGTCGGCGTGCACTGGTTCCAGTACCTCGATCAGCCGGTGACCGGTCGTCTGCTGGACGGCGAGAACGGCCACTTCGGCCTGGTGGGCATTACCGATGTGCCGTTCCAGGGCTTCGTCGACAGTGTGCGTAAAAGCAACCTGGCGACCGTCGATCAACTGGGCAAAGAGGCCGAGAAGGCCAAGGCCGAAGCGGATAAAGCCAGCCATGCGGCCGAAGGCGGCAGAAAAGCCGACGCCGGCAAAGGCCCGGGGCAGGGCGCCGGGCATGCGGGTGGGCATTCCGGGAATGGGCATTAAGGCTTAGGACCGCGTTATCGTTCTTCGCGGGCAAGCCCGCTCCCACAGGGTTCACGGTGATCCCATGTGGGAGCGGGCTTGCTCGCGAAGGCGGCCTCACAGGCACCATCGTTTCAGAACAAACCTATGGGCGGCTACACCGCCCAGCCCGCCCCTGTTCCCAAAACCCTCCAGGGCTGGAACAATGCGGACCACTTTGTAGAGCGTTTATCCGGGGGAGTTGCGTTTGCAGATTCAGGGTCATTACGAGCTTAAGTTCGAAGCAGTGCGCGAAGCCTTCGCCGCGCTGTTCGACGATCCCCAGGAACGCGGCGCAGCGTTGTGCATCCAGGTCGGCGGTGAAACCGTCCTCGACCTCTGGGCCGGTACTTCCGACAAGGACGGTCTTGAAGCGTGGCACAGCGACACCATCGCCAACCTGTTCTCCTGCACCAAGACGTTTACCGCCGTCACCGCGCTGCAACTGGTGGCCGAAGGCAAACTGCAACTCGATGCCCCGGTGGCCCGCTACTGGCCTGAATTCGCCGCCGCCGGCAAAGAATCCGTGACCCTGCGCCAATTGCTCTGCCATCAGGCCGGTCTGCCGGCTCTGCGCGAGTTGCTGGCCCCCGAAGCGCTGTATGACTGGCAAACCATGGTCGACGCGCTGGCCGCGGAAACACCGTGGTGGACGCCGGGCGATGGCCACGGCTATGCCGCGATCACTTACGGCTGGCTGGTGGGCGAATTGCTGCGCCGTGCCGACGGTCGTGGGCCGGGGGAGTCCATCGTCGCCCGGGTCGCCAAGCCGTTGGGCCTGGATTTCCATGTCGGCCTGGCTGACGAAGAATTTCACCGCGTGGCGCACATCGCCCGGGGCAAGGGCAACGTCGGCGATGCCGCAGCCCAGCGCCTGCTGCAAGTGACCATGCGCGAGCCAACGGCCATGACCACCCGGGCGTTCACCAACCCGCCGTCGATCATGACCAGCACCAACAAACCGGAATGGCGGCGCATGCAACAACCCGCCGCCAATGGCCATGGCAATGCCCGAAGCCTGGCCGGTTTCTACGCCGGTCTGCTGGACGGCAGCTTGCTGGAAAGCGAAATGCTCGACGAGCTGACCCGCGAACACAGCCTCGGTGAGGACAAGACTCTGCTGACCCGGACCCGTTTCGGCCTGGGTTGCATGCTCGATCAACCGGACGTTCCTAATGCCACTTACGGCCTCGGCCCACGGGCATTCGGCCATCCGGGCGCTGGCGGTTCCATCGGTTTTGCTGACCCGGAGCACGATGTGGCTTTTGGTTTTGTGACAAATACGTTGGGACCGTATGTCTTGATGGATCCACGCGCGCAGCAGCTCGTACGGGTGCTTGCCACTTGTCTGTAAAGCTTTGCTGAAATTTCCTACGCAGGAACCTCGTAACCTTTTTCGATTCAAAGCGTCTGTTTATGCGGTCCCGATGTGGGCCTGTGTTTATTACTTCATTTTGTGGATATCCAATGTCATCCAATAAAACTCTCGCTTTGGCACTGTGCTTCGCCATCACCGGTTGCGCGCAAACTCCGCAAAATGACGCCGAGGGCGGCAGCCACTGGTGGCAGTTCGGTTCTTCCGACAAAGTCGCCGCCAAAGACCCTGCTCCAGCCCCAGCCGCGGCGCCAGCACCTGTGAAAGCAGCCATCACCGCGCCAGTGGTCAAGGCTGAAAGTAGCAGCCATTGGTACTGGCCGTTCGGTTCCGATGACAGCGCCGACAAGCCTGTTGCCAAGGCCGACGTCAAACCTGAAGCCAAACCCGAAGCCAAGCCGGCAGACGTTGCCAAGGCTGACGCCGATGCGGGCGGTAAATGGTGGTGGCCGTTCGGTGGCAAGGAGCAGAGCACCGCCAAAGCCGTGCCGATGCCTGATCCGAAAGTAACCCAAGCCTGGCTCGACGATTACGAACCGCGCCTGCGTGAAGCGATCAAGGACAGCAACCTGCAACTCGAGCGCCGTGAAAACGTGCTGGTTGTCACCGCGCCGGTCGACAGCTCGTTCAACCCGGATCGCCCGGCCATGCTGCTGCCGGTCACCCTGGGCCCGTTCAGCCGCGTTGCGAAAATCCTCGAACTCGATCCGAAGACTGCCGTGCTCGTCCTCGGTCACAGCGATACCTCGGGCGCCGTTCCGGCCAACGTCAAACTGAGCCAGGAACGTGCCCAGGCCGTGGCCGCGATCTTCCGTCTCAGCGGTTTGCAGCGTGATCGCCTGATGCTGCGTGGCATGGGCGGCGAAGCCCCGCGTGCTGCCAACGACAGCAACGAAGGCCGTGCCCTGAACCGTCGCGTGGAATTGCTGGTGACCCCGCAAAACACCATGGTGGCGCTGCTCAGCAAGTACAACATGCCAGCCCCGGCGCCGGTGACCATGGTCGCTGCCCAGGCCGCCAAGCCAGTGGTGGCACCCGTAGCGCCTGCACCGGCCGCCAAGAAAGCTGCCGTGCCTACCGCGAAAAAGGCGCCAGCCAAGAAAGCCGCTGCCAAGGCACCGGCCAAGAAAGCACCCGCCAAAGCCGCGACCCCGGCGAAAAAGGCTGCTCCGGCCAAAGCCGCTGTCGATCCTAAGAAAGCCGTTGCCGCGGATGCTGCGAAGAACTGATCGTTAACCAGAAGGAATGTGCCATGACCAAGGCCCTGGCTGATATGCGTCGCGACTACACCCGTGACGGCCTGACCGAGGCGCAAGCCCCGGCCGAGCCGTTCGCGCTGTTCCATCAGTGGTTTGCCGATGCGGTGAAAACCGAACAGGTGCCGGTCGAGGCCAATGCAATGACCCTGGCCACCGTCGATCTGGACGGTCGGCCCCATTGCCGCATTCTGCTGCTCAAGGGCCTGGATGCTCAGGGCTTCACCTTCTTCACCAATTACGACAGCGCCAAGGGCCAGCATCTGGCGGTGAACCCGTTTGCCGCCATGACGTTCTTCTGGCCGACCCTGGAGCGCCAGGTGCGCATCGAAGGGCGGGTGGTCAAGGTTTCGCCCGAAGAGTCCGACGCCTACTTTCAGGTCCGGCCTTTGGGCAGCCGCCTCGGCGCCTGGGCTTCGCCCCAGAGCCGAGTGATTGCTGATCGTGGTGAACTGGAAGAGTTACTCAAGATTACCGAGCAGCGCTTCAGCGACACCCAGCCACACTGCCCGGAACATTGGGGCGGTTACCGCTTGCTCCCTGAGCGCATCGAGTTCTGGCAAGGCCGTCCGAGCCGCCTGCACGATCGCCTCAACTACCGCTTGCAGGGCGCCGACTGGATTCTTGAACGTCTGGCACCCTAAGCAGTCTACCGATCGGGATAGCCTGCCGCTGCGGCCTCAAGCCATTGCGGCAGGTCTCGACGCTTGATTTTCTGCGTCTGAGCATTCGCCAATTGCTGGAGCATAAAAGCTTTTTTGTGCTCGTCCTTCCCGGCCAATGCTAACGCCAGATCGCGGTCCATCCAGCGTTTGATCCGAACGTACAGCCACCCGTGGAAGTACAAACCGGCCACAGTCGTGACGACAATGATGAAGTAATCCATGAAAATTCCCTGGGTCAACGGCGCAGCTTTGGTGATTTGACGCTACTGTGTTGTGAGTTCAGAGGCGCCTGTACCGGGCCTGAATGAAACCAATTTTATCCGGGCGGTGCCGTGACAGGCGTCAAGCTGCGGAGTTTAATGAATACCTGTCCTTTGGAGTTGATGCTATGCGTAAGTCTGTTTTGCTGGTTGCTTCCTTTTCCACGATGGCGATGTTGCTCACCGGCTGCCAATCCAGCCTGACCGGTGACTCCTACTCCCGTGACGAAGCGCGTCGCGTGCAGACGATTCGCATGGGTACCATCGAATCCCTGCGGCCCGTGAAAATCGAAGGCACCAAGACCCCTGTCGGCGGCGTTGCCGGTGCCGTAGTGGGTGGTGTTGGCGGCAGCGCCATCGGTGGCGGTCGTGGCAGCATCGTTGCCGCTGTGATCGGTGCCGTTGCGGGTGGCCTGATTGGTTCGGCCACTGAAGAAGGCCTGACGCGTACCCAAGGCGTAGAAATCACCGTGCGTGAAGACGACGGCAGCATGCGCGCCTATGTGCAGCAGGTTCAGGAAAATGAAGTGTTCCGTGTAGGCGAGCGGGTACGGATTTCCACTGTTGGCGGGACCAGCCGCGTTTCGCACTAAGCGCAAGCGAGTGGCAAAACAAAACCCCGATCAGGTGACTGGTTGGGGTTTTTTGTGTCTGATGTTTCCGTTTAGGATTTATTCGTTAGGCTTTGGCAAAGCCCCAAGTAATAAACTAAATCGTGTCTAAAGGAGCCACCAACAGTTTTCACAATCGCAACAGCTTGAATGTGGGATAACTCGTGCTCACCTTCAGGTATATCCCACAAGGTCGACCAGCCCATGGCCTTAAGCACCGCTCCTTCCAAGGCTTGCGGTACATCTTTTTCGTACTGTAGTGAATTGTCTGTATCGTGTTCGGGGAAGAATCCAGAGAGTGCGATAAAGATGCTCACCACTCCTTCCTATACCGAAACGATATTTGGTAATCGAAGGTGGCGGGTTCAATTCTGTGAGTAAACAAGGGCTGAAGTTTCGGAACCCAGTCTGCTTTCACATCGAAACCACCGTCATAAATATAACGTTCATCCATCAAGCCTAACGCGTCAATTATTGAGCCGTCGTCGGCTAAATCTGCGGAATATTCTTTCCCTTCCGCTATTTCTGTTTTTTTATCGTACCAATCCAAACTGACTTTCAAGCCCATACAATCCTCACAAATACTTTTTAATGCTTCGTTTCTTTTTGGGTGGGTCTATTTGCTCGCCCGTCGTGTGATCGAATGAGCCTAGATGACTGCCATCGCTAGCGAGGTATGCCTCTAGTTCACCATGCAGGGAATCCCATTCGTAAATCGTCCGTCCTTTTGCATCCATCCAACGGGACCGCAGCCCACCGCCCCCTTGTTTGGGTGTCTTCTTTTTAACCTCCTTCAACCCTGAAAAGCCTGTGATCTCTTCTGTTTCAGGTGGTGAGTGATAGTCGTGATCAGGGTTCGGAAGTTTTCTTCCAGATACGTTAACAACTACGTAAACCGGCTTTACCCCCGACCCCACCGGAAACACAAGAATGAAATCCTTGTACTCAGGCGGATAAACCGGATTCACGATGATGCTATCCGCCGCTTCCGTCGGCGGATAAACCCAGATATGGCGCCCGCGGTGCAGCTTCCAAAGCAGGAATACCGAGGATGTCAGACCCATCCACCGCCGGGGTCCAGATCAGTTCAACGCCATCCCCGAGGTCCGCCACCTGCTGACTGCCGCGTAACTCGAACTGCGCGACATCGACCATTTCCCAATCGCGGTTTTTGCCGGTGTAGAAGCCGTAACCCTTGAGACTGCCGTCCGCTTGTTGTTCAACTCTGAGGCGCACACGGGTGCGAGCCTGTTTCAGGGCGCGCAGTTGGTCTTCGGTGTAGAGCGCGCTATCACCCAGGCTCGGCGTCCAGAACAACGCGACCAAACCGGCCAATACAGCGGCGCCTGCCGCGCCAATGGCTGGCACGGCAGGAATGGCCGGGGCGCGTAAAGCGATGCGTCCGATACCCAGCGGGAGGGTATTGGCGCTGATCGTTTGCAGATTCAGCAGCCCTGCATTGTCTGCCTCGCGAGCGCCGAGCCAGGCGACTTCGCCGTAGTCCTTGAGGCTGTCGGTGGGCACCATCCCCGAAGGGTTCGAGTAATCGATGATGGCGTCCTGCAGTTTGCAGGATTTGGCGAAGACGCAACCCGCGCGCACGGTTTCGTCGTTTGATGAGGCGAGGGGAAGATTGCGCTCGAAGGCCGCTTGCCTGGCGAGCATGTCGTCGTAGGCTTGCTGTCGGGCGTCCCGCTCGGCCAGTTCGGCGGCGGTCATGAAGCGATGGGTGACGCGATGACCGTCACCTGACGGCGGGTTTTTAACCCGGGGAATGTCCTTGTTGCCAGCCACTGATCGTCCTTGAAATTCGTCCGTCGACAGCCCCCAAAAGGAGGCTGCACGACGTTATCGAATGTGACTTGGCGTGGCTGTAGGACGAGTCTCTGATGTTCCTAGGAGTGTTCTCTGTTACTCAGGATTGCAGCGCGGCGCTCTTGCGACTCGCCGCCGCTGTCACCGCATAACCAATCAACGCCGCCAGAATCGAACCGGTCAAAATCCCCATCCGGTCCATCCCTGCGTAGTCACTGGCGCCCGGCACGAACGCCAGGGAACCGACAAACAGGCTCATGGTGAAACCAATGCCGCAGAGGATCGACACACCCAGCACCTGGCCCCAGTTGGCGCCTTGGGGCAGGGCAGCGATGCCGATCTTCACGGCCAGCCAGGTCAGGCCGAATACGCCCAATGTCTTGCCCAGCAGCAGGCCGACGGCGATGCCCATCGGCACGTGGTGGGTAAAGCTTTCCAGTGTCACGCCGCTCAGGGACAGGCCGGCGTTGGCGAAGGCGAACAGCGGCAGGATGCCGTAGGCCACCCACGGATGCAGGGCGTGTTCCAGGGTCATCAGCGGCGAAGGTTCGGCGTTCTTGGTGCGCAGTGGAATGCAGAACGCCAGGGTCACGCCGGCCAGTGTCGCGTGGACACCGCTCTTGAGCACGCACACCCAAAGGATCAGGCCGATGATCAGGTACGGCCCGAGCTTGACCACGCCGAGCCGGTTCATCGCGATTAGCGCGACGATGCAGGCGCCGGCCAAGGCCAGGGACAAGGTCGACAATGCACCGGAATAGAAAATCGCGATAACGATGATGGCACCGAGGTCGTCGATGATCGCCAGGGTCATCAGGAACAACTTCAGCGACACCGGCACGCGCTTGCCGAGCAGGGCCAGCACACCGAGGGCGAAGGCAATGTCGGTGGCCATCGGGATCGCCCAGCCACCCAGCGCCGCCGGGTTGTCACGGTTGAGGAACCAGTAGATCAACGCCGGCACCACCATGCCGCCAATCGCCGCAGCGCCGGGCAGGACGATTTGCGAAGGCTTAGACAACTGGCCGTCGAGGACTTCGCGCTTCACTTCCAGGCCAATCAGCAGGAAGAACAGCGCCATCAGTCCGTCGTTGATCCACAACAGCAAGGGCTTGGCGATTTTCAACGCGCCGATTTGAGCCACCACGGGGGTGTCCAGCAAGCCGTTATACAGCCACGACAGCGAAGAGTTGTTGATGATTAAAGCCAGGGCGGCAGCGGCGATCAGTAACAGACCGCTGGCAGCTTCCAACTGAAAGAAACGCGTGAACGTGCTACGCAGAGGCAAGGTCGCTCTCCATCGATGAATTCAAAAGGTGGCACACCCTAACCTGTACCGTTAGTTGTTAAAACAAAAGTTATATTCTTTTTTGTTATATGCCGTTGCGGCGCGAACGCCAGCAAGACCCAACGAGCACTGAGCCTAGCAGTTGCCGGACGTATTGGACCTCAGCTGTATCTGTGCGTGATGCAGGAATTTTCCTAAGCTTGTGGGCTGAGCCTTGAAACAAGGCCGACTCTTGCCTGATTCAACGAGACCACCACCATGAGCGACAACCGACAGTGGGCCCGCGAAGCCATCCGGATCATCGAAGCCGACTTCCAGCGCAGCGCCGACACCCACCTGATTCCCTTGCCGCTGCCGGGTTTGCCGGGCATCGAGTTGTATTTCAAGGACGAGTCCAGCCACCCCACCGGCAGCCTGAAGCATCGACTGGCCCGTTCGCTGTTCCTCTATGCGCTGTGTAACGGCTGGCTCAAGCCCGGTGCGCCAGTGATCGAGGCGTCCAGCGGTTCGACGGCGATTTCCGAGGCGTATTTCGCCCGTTTGCTGGGCTTGCCGTTTATTGCGGTGATGCCGGCGACCACCTCCAAAGAGAAGATCGCGCAGATCGCTTTCTATGGCGGCAAGAGCCACCTGGTGGACGATCCGACCCAGATCTACGCCGAGTCCGAGCGCCTGGCCCGGGAACACGACGGCCACTTCATCGACCAGTTCACCTACGCCGAACGTGCCACCGACTGGCGCGCGAACAACAACATCGCCGAGTCGATCTTCCAGCAGATGCGTTTCGAGCAGCACCCGGAACCGAGCTGGCTGATTTCCAGCCCCGGCACCGGCGGCACCACCGCGACCCTCGGCCGTTACGTGCGCTATCGCCAGCATTGCACCCGCGTGCTGTGCGCTGATGCCGAGCGTTCGGTGTTCTTCGACTACTACCAGACCGGCGACGCCACGTTGCGCCTGGACTGCGGTTCGCGGATCGAGGGCATTGGCCGGCCACGGGTGGAAGCGTCGTTCCTGCCCAAGGTAATCGATGCGATGGTCAAAGTGCCGGACGCCTTGTCACTGGCGGCCATGCATTACCTGGCGCAGCGCTTGGGTCGGCGCGTGGGCGGGTCGAGCGGCACCAACCTGATCGGCGCCTTGATCGCGGCCCAGCAAATGGTCGCGGCGGGGGAGTCGGGGTCGATCGTGGCGATCCTGTGCGACGGCGGCGAACGTTACGCCACCACCTATTACGACCAGGCTTGGCTCAAGGGCCAGGGCTATGAATTGAGTGGTTTGATTAACGCCGTGGCGGCGAGTGTCGAGCGCGGCGAACCGCTGCCGGCGACTGTGCTGCGCGCCAATATCTAATTCACCGAAAAACCAATGTGGGAGCGGGCTTGCTCGCGAATGCGGTGGATCAGACAACATTTCCGTTGAATGAAAGACCGCTTTCGCGAGCAAGCCCGCTCCCACAGGGTTTTGCAGTGGTTCAGTGATTGCCGATCAGGCTTCCAGTCCGAGGATGTCGCGAGCCACGGCTTCGGCAATCCGAATGCCATCAACCCCCGCCGACAGAATCCCGCCTGCATAACCCGCGCCTTCACCGGCCGGGAACAAGCCTTTCACGTTCAAACTCTGCATCGACTCGTTCCGGGTAATCCGCAACGGCGACGAGGTGCGCGTCTCGATCCCGGTCAACACGGCGTCATGCAGCGAGTAACCACGAATCTGCTTCTCGAACGCCGGCAACGCTTCACGAATCGCTTCGATGGCGAACGCCGGCAGGGCCAGGGCCAGATCACCCAGGGCAACCCCCGGTTTGTAGGACGGTTCGACGCTGCCCAGTTCGGTGGACGGCTTGCCAGCGATAAAGTCGCCAACCAGTTGCGCTGGCGCTTCATAGTTGCTGCCGCCGAGCACAAAGGCGTGGGATTCCAGGCGTTCCTGCAATTCGATGCCGGCCAACGGACCGCCCGGATAATCGACTTCCGGGGTGATGCCGACGACGATCCCGGAGTTGGCGTTGCGCTCGTTACGCGAGTACTGGCTCATGCCGTTGGTGACCACGCGGCCTGGCTCGGACGTCGCCGCCACCACGGTGCCGCCGGGGCACATGCAGAAGCTGTAGACCGAGCGACCGTTCTTGGCGTGGTGCACCAGTTTGTAGTCGGCCGCCCCGAGTTTCGGGTGGCCGGCGTATTTACCCAGGCGCGCGCGGTCGATCAGCGACTGTGGGTGCTCGATACGGAAACCCACCGAGAACGGCTTGGCTTCCATGAACACGCCACGGCCGTGGAGCATGCGGAAGGTGTCCCGGGCGCTGTGGCCGAGGGCCAGAATCACGTGTTTCGAATGAATTTGCTCGCCGCCATTGAGCTCGACGCCGACCAGTTGGCCGTCCTCGATCAACACGTCGGTGACCCGCTGCTGGAAGCGCACTTCGCCGCCCAGTGCGCGAATCTGCTCACGCATGTTTTCCACGACGCCGGTCAGGCGGAACGTACCGATGTGCGGTTTGCTGACGTAGAGGATTTCTTCCGGTGCGCCGGCCTTCACGAACTCATGCAGGACTTTGCGTCCGATGAATTTCGGGTCCTTGATCTGGCTGTAGAGCTTGCCGTCGGAGAACGTTCCCGCGCCACCTTCGCCGAACTGCACATTGGATTCCGGGTTGAGCACGCTTTTGCGCCAAAGGCCCCAGGTGTCCTTGGTGCGCTGGCGCACTTCGGTGCCGCGCTCGAGGATGATCGGCTTGAAGCCCATTTGCGCCAGCAGCAGCCCGGCGAAAATCCCGCACGGGCCGAAACCGACCACGATCGGCCGTTGCTGCAGATCGGCCGGCGCCTGGCCGACCACTTTGTAGCTGACATCCGGCGCCACGTTGACGTTACGGTCATCGGCGAACTTGTTCAGCAGCGCGGCCTCATCCTTGGCGGTGAGGTCGATGGTGTAGATGAAGCACAGTTCGGAGGACTTTTTGCGCGCATCGTAGCTGCGCTTGAACAAGGTGAAATCGAGCAGGTCATCACTGGCGATGCCCAGGCGCTGTACGATGGCAGGGCGCAGGTCTTCTTCGGGATGGTCGATCGGCAACTTGAGTTCGGTGATTCGTAACATGACAGGATCCGGTTCGCGGGGCGCACAACTGCGCCAAGGCGTTTGAAGGCGGCGATTATAAGCCCCAAACGCCGGTCCCGTGAGGCAAAAACGATCAGTCGTTACGCGAGCCGCCGAAATACCCGCAGCCGCGCTGTACCTGGCCGTCGATCCGCAGTTCGGCGCTCATGTGCTGGATGCTGCCGGTGCTGCTGTCGACGCAACGATTCGGCGCGACCCACAATTCAATGTGCTTGCCGTTGGCTTCGCTGCTGAGATTGAAACGGCCATCGCCCAGTTGCTCTTCAACGTAGGGCACCGCCAGCGGTGGTTCGCCGACACGGTCGATGGCCATGCCTTTGCCGCTGACCTTGACGTTCCACTCCGGCCCATGGCCGGCGGCCCGCAGGATCAACAGTTTGAAATTGGGATCGTCGCACGCCGTGCCCGAGCGCTCGACGCGGTACAACTGCTCCAGGTCGAGGCGGCTGCCATCGATCCGGCCACGCACGTCGGCGAACAACTTACCCTGATCATCCGCCAGGCTTGCGGCCTCTTGCAGGACGCTGGTGCCGCCGGCGTCGTTGACCACCAGGCTGCGCGATTCATTGCACGGCTGGAACATCAGCTTGCCGTCCGCCGCGGTCAATTGACCCTGCATGCGGGTCTGGCCTACATGGGAAGCGCTCTGCCGCGGGCCATCGAACAACTGGCACGCGGCGAACAATGGAAGCAGGGCAACGAGGACAAGGGAACGGGCAACACGCATCTTTGGTTCTCCAGACAAGTGCCGCCACGTTACGCAGCCTGACCGTTCATCACAACCCCGCGAATTTTCTTACGGTTCGTCGCCCCCGTAGGAGGTGTTGGTCTTAACCGACGTGGAATGTCTGACCGGTCTGCAGGCCTTCGACACTTTTGGCGTAGGCCAACGCGACATCTGCCGCAGGAACTGGCTTATAGCCCCGGAAGTACGGCGCGTAGCTGCCCATGGCTTCCAGCAACACAGTCGGGCTGATCGAGTTCACCCGCAGGCCGCGAGGCAGTTCGATGGCGGCGGCGCGGACGAAGCTGTCCAGCGCGCCATTCACCAAGGCTGCCGAAGCACCGCTGCGAATCGGGTCGTGGCTAAGCACGCCGGTGGTGAAGGTGAACGACGCGCCATCGTTAGCGAATTCGCGGCCGATCAGCAGCAAATTGACCTGGCCCATCAACTTGTCTTTCAGGCCCAGGGCGAAGCTGTCGGCGGTCATTTCGTCCAGCGGGGCGAAGGTCACGTTGCCGGCGGCGCAGACCAGTGCATCGAACTTGCCGGTTTTTTCGAACAGGGCGCGGATCGAGGCGCTGTCGCTGATATCCACATGCAAATCACCGCTGTTGCGGCCAATGCGAATGACTTCGTGACGCTGGGACAATTCTTTGTCCACCGCCGAACCGATGGTGCCGCCTGCGCCTATCAAAAGAATCTTCATCGTGCTGTTCCTCGAAATGGTTGAACGAGGCTTAAGTCTAGAGTGGTTTTTTTCGTGGATAAGCGCACTAATAGGCAACCTTTGGTTTTCAAATGGAAACAATCCATGAGCGAAATGGATGACCTGGCGGCGTTCGCGGTGTTGATCGAAGCCGGGAGTTTCACCCTGGCGGCCCAGCAATTGGGTTGCAGCAAGGGCCAACTCTCAAAGCGCATCAGTCTTCTGGAGTCGCGGTTTTCCGTGGTCCTGCTGCAACGCACCACTCGCCGATTGAGTCTCACAGCAGCGGGGGCGGCACTGTTGCCGCAAGCCCAGGCGCTTGTAGTCCAAGTGGAACGAGCGCGTCAGGCATTGGCGCGATTGAAGGACGATATGGCCGGTCCCGTGCGTATGACAGTTCCGGTATCCCTGGGGGAAACCTTCTTTGATGGCCTGTTGCTGGAGTTCTCCAGCAAGTACCCCGAAGTGCAGATCGAACTGGACCTGAGCAACAACTTCCGGGATTTGTCCCGCGACGGTTTTGACCTGGCGGTTCGCTCCGAGGTGGGCAACGACGAACGCCTGGTGGCCCGACCACTGCTGGCCTGGCACGAAATGACCTGTGCCAGCCCGGCGTACCTTGAGCAATACGGCGAACCGCCGACCCCGCAAGCACTCGCCGAACACCGCTGTCTGCTCAACAGCCACTACAGCGGTCGCGAAGAATGGCTCTATCACCAACAACACGAGTTGCTGCGGGTCCGCGTCTCGGGACCGTTCGCCAGTAACCACTACAGCCTGCTGAAGAAAGCGGCACTGGCCGGCGCCGGCATTGCGCGATTGCCGTCGTACCTGCTGCAAGCGGAATTGGCTGACGGCCGTTTGCGCTGGCTCCTGCGGGATTATCAGACCCGTCGCATGCCGATGTACCTGGTGCACCCGTATCAGGGTGGTTTGCCGAAACGCACCCAAGTGCTGGCGGATTATCTGATTGGGTGGTTCAAGCGCAGTGGTGAGGCGCTTGATCGACTCCAGCAAACCCCATAAATACCTGTGGGAGCGGGCTTGCTCGCGAAAGCGGTCTGACATTCAACATTGATGCTGACTGGCCCACCGCTTTCGCGAGCAAGCCCGCTCCCACAGGGGGTCCTGGTGGTCAGGAATCTTGCGGGTCGATTTGGTCCAGTGCCTGGTTCAGCACCAGTTCACCGAGCATGATGCTTTGCTGGATGCCGAGCAGCATGTGGCGGTTCGAGCCTTCGAGGAATGCGGCGAAGTTGCTGGCCATGACGCTGGCCGAGGCGAGTGATTCGCAGGCGTGGGCCAGTAGGGTTTCGGTTTTGAGACCGGGGGGTACGACGAACATCGTGCTTGGGGTGTGCGGGGGATTGGGAGTGTTTTTGAACATAAGTATGTGCTCGCGATATGAGCTGCGCCCGGTCCGCGACTAAACGTAGGGGTGGCAGCGGTGTGCAGGTTAGTCGACCGATGAGCACAGAAACTCGGCGCGCCCGAAAGCGCCCTGCACACAGCCGCCATTGAGTGCAGGGAGGGGATACCTGACTTTTTTGGCACTTATGCGTTTCTGTGAAAAACAACCGAGCGACTAAACCCGACCACTGATGGGCAGTGGCAGGCAAACGATAGAGGTCGGTCCCCAGGCGCACAAGCCGGCGGATTCTGGCCTAGCTGTAGGCAACGGCGCAAGACGTTGTAGCTTGCAGGAAGTAACGACTGACACTGATTAAACACACCCTCTTAAACACCAAAAATCCCCCTGTGGGAGCGGGCTTGCTCGCGAATGCGGTGGGTCAATCAACATCTCTTTTGAATGTGACATTGCATTCGCGAGCAAGGCCACTCCCACAAGAGATGGCGAACAATTTCGATGGAAGTGTTCGGCATAAACAGCCACGGCTGATCGTGATTAGTTATCGGGACCTGTTATTTCTGACAGTAGAAAACCACCCGCTCATTGAATAAATTCGGAGATGGATAACTGCGATCCGGGAGCGAGAAAATGGACGACATTGAAGAACGGTTTAAACAAATGGTTGCTAAACAACTGGGCGTGCCCGAGGCAGCTGTAACGAACGAAGCCAATTTTTTTGAAGACCTGGGCGCTAACTCCCTGGATGGCGTTGAACTAGTCATGGATCTCGAGGACTCGTTTGATATAGAAATCTTCGACGGAGAAACTGAAATGATCAGAACTGTACAAGAGGGAATAGACTTTCTGAAACAGCGTGTTTCACATTAATCCATGCAGTTTTCGGTGCACAAAAAAACGGCCCGAAGGCCGTTTTTTTGTTCACCGCAAATCCTCAACCACCCAGATACGCCTCGCGCACTTTCGGGTCAGTCAGCAGCGCTTCACCAGTGCCTTGCATCACCACCCGGCCGTTCTCCAGAACGTACGCGCGGTCAGCAATTTTCAGCGCCTGGTTGGCGTTCTGCTCCACCAGGAACACTGTCACACCGTCCTTGCGCAGTTGTTCGATGATGTCGAAAATCTGCTGGATGATGATCGGTGCCAGACCCAGTGAAGGCTCGTCGAGCAGCAATAACTTGGGCTTGCTCATCAGCGCACGGCCGATGGCGAGCATTTGCTGTTCGCCGCCAGACATGGTGCCGCCGCGTTGGGCAAAACGCTCTTTCAGGCGTGGGAAAAGTCCGAGAACCTTGTCCATTTGTTCCTGATAGTCGCCCTTATCGGTGAAGAAGCCGCCCATGGCGAGGTTTTCTTCCACGGTCAGACGGGCAAACACCCGACGACCTTCCGGCACCACGGCGATGCTCTTGCGCATGATCTGCGCCGAGGACTGCCCCACGAGCTCTTCGCCCATGTACTTGATGCTGCCGCTGTGGGCTTGCGGCGAACCGCACAGCGTCATCAGCAGAGTAGATTTACCCGCGCCGTTGGCACCGATCAGGGTGACGATTTCGCCCTGGCGGATTTCCACGTTGACGCTGTGCAGGGCCTGGATCTTGCCGTAGAAGGTGGAAACGTTTTCGAATTGCAGCATTTACGCTTCCCCCAGGTAGGCTTTGATCACTTCAGGATTGTCGCGGATCTGTTCCGGCGTGCCGTTGGCCAGGGGCGTGCCCTGGTTGATCACGACGATGTGGTCGGAAATGCTCATGACCAGTTTCATGTCGTGTTCGATCAGCAGCACGGTGACATTGTGCTCTTCGCGGAGCATGCCGATCAGCGCCTTGAGGTCTTCGGTTTCCTTCGGGTTCAGGCCGGCGGCCGGTTCGTCGAGCATGAGGATCCGCGGGCGGGTCATCATGCAGCGGGCGATTTCCAGGCGACGTTGCTGGCCGTAGGCCAGGGTGCCGGCGGTCCGGTTGGCAAATTCCTTGAGGTTGACCTTGTCCAGCCAGTACTCGGCGAACTCCATGGCCTCGCGCTCGCTCTTGCGGAACGCCGGGGTCTTGAACAGACCGGCCAGGAAGTTGGTGTTCAAGTGACGGTGCTGGGCGATCAAGAGGTTCTCGACCGCGGTCATGTCCTTGAACAGCCGCACGTTCTGGAAGGTGCGCACCACGCCTTTGCGGGCGATTTCGTGGCCCGGCAAACCTTCGATGGCCTGGCCGTCGAGCAAGATGCTGCCGCCGCTCGGCTTGTAGAAACCGGTCAGGCAGTTGAACACGGTGGTCTTGCCGGCGCCGTTAGGGCCGATCAGCGCCACGACCTGTTTTTCATGCACGGTCAGGGCCACGCCGTTGACCGCCAGCAAGCCGCCGAAGCGCATGCTCAGATTTTCGACTTTAAGGATCTCGCGGCTCATTTGCGCAGCTCCATGTGAGGACGTTGCATGGGCAGCAGACCCTGAGGACGCCAGATCATCATCAGCACCATCAAGGCGCCGAACATCAACATGCGGTATTCACTGAACTCCCGCATCATTTCCGGCAACAGGATCATCACCACGGCCGCGAGGATCACACCCAGCTGCGAGCCCATGCCACCCAATACCACGATGGCGAGAATGATCGCCGACTCGATGAAGGTGAAGGACTCCGGTGTCACCAGGCCTTGACGGGCGGCGAAGAAGCTACCGGCAAAACCGGCGAAGCTCGCGCCCAGGGTGAAGGCCGACAGCTTGATCACGGTCGGATTGAGACCCAGCGCACGGCAGGCAATTTCGTCTTCACGCAGTGCTTCCCACGCGCGGCCGATCGGCATGCGCAGCAAGCGGTTGATGACGAACAACGCACCGAGGGCCAGCAACAGGGCAACCAGGTAAAGGAAAATCACCTTGTTGATCGAGTTGTATTCCAGGCCGAAGTACTCGTGGAACGTCTGCATGCCTTCAGCGGCTTTACGCTCGAAGGTCAGGCCGAAGAACGTCGGTTTTTCGATGTTGCTGATGCCGTTCGGGCCGCCGGTGATGTCGGTCAGGTTACGCAGGAACAGACGGATGATTTCACCGAAGCCCAGGGTCACGATCGCCAGGTAATCGCCGCGCAAACGCAGGACCGGGAAGCCGAGCAGGAAGCCGAAGGTGGCAGACATCAGACCGGCAATCGGCAGGCAGACCCAGAAACTCCAGCCCAGATAGTGCGACAACAGCGCATAGCTGTAGGCGCCGACGGCATAGAAACCGACGTAACCCAGGTCGAGCAGACCCGCCAGGCCGACCACGATGTTCAGGCCAAGGCCCAGCATCACGTAGATCAGGATCAGGGTGGCGATGTCCACTGCGCCGCGTGAGCCGAAGAACGGCCACACCAATGCGCCGATGATCAACGCGATGATGATCCAGCGCTGGGTGGTCGGCAGGGTCAGGAAATTGCTCGCCTTGGCCGGAATCAACGGCATGTTCGGCGAGGATTTCCAGGCCTTGCTGATCGGATCGTTGAACATGACACGCAGGAACATGAGGACCGAGCAGATCGCAATGATCGCCAGGGTCATGTTGCTGGTGCCGTGAACTTCCAGGTTGATGCCGACGATGGTCAGTTTCAGACCGAGTACCGGGTATGCAACCGCCCAGACCAGGAGCGCGCTGAAAAGCGCTTGCTTAAGATTCTTAGTCATACCTTCTCAACCTCCGGACGGCCCAGAATGCCGGTCGGCCGGAACAACAGCACCAGAACCAACAAGCCGAAAGCCACGACGTCCTTGTATTGGTCGCCGAAAATGTCGGCACCAAAGGCTTCCGCCACCCCAAGCACCAACCCGCCGAGCATGGCGCCGGGGATGCTGCCGATACCGCCCAGTACTGCGGCGGTGAAGGCCTTGAGGCCGACGAGGAAACCGGCGTTCGGGTTGATCACGCCGTATTGCATGCTCAGCAGCACGGCCGCGATGGCCGCCAGCGCAGCACCGATGACGAAGGTCAGGGCAATGATGTTGTTGGTATTGATCCCCAACAGGTTGGCCATCTTGATGTCTTCGGCACAGGCGCGGCAGGCGCGACCCAGGCGAGAGCGGGAGATGAACAGCGTCAGGCCGAGCATGGCGATCAGGGTCACCACGAACACGACGATTTGCATGTAGGAAATCAGCACTTCATGTGCGCCACCTGGCCCGAAGGAGAGATTACCGGGGATCAGGTTGGGGATGGATTTGTCCTTGGAGTCTTGCGCCAGCAGAACGGTGTTCTGCAGGAAAATCGACATGCCGATGGCGGAAATCAGCGGGATCAGACGGTTGCTGCCGCGCAAGGGGCGATAGGCAATCCGTTCGATGCTGTAGCCGTAGGCACTGCAGACGACGATGCTCGCGATAAAACCGGCGGTCATCAAGAGCGGGACACTGTCGAGTCCCATCATGGCCAGGCCCGCGATGGCGATGAACGCCACGTAGGAACCGATCATGTACACCTCGCCGTGGGCGAAGTTGATCATTCCAATGATCCCGACAACCATCGTCTAGCCGATGGCGATCAAGGCAGACGTGCGGCCAA
>NZ_JBIWEL010000002.1:44295-99757 GCF_044762525.1 Pseudomonas sp. NPDC096950
CTGCTGGAAGTAGTGATAGATGTCAGGCATTACTGCGCTCCTAAAAACCTGATACGCATTTCACTGGTGGAGTCATTTTCCCGCTCGAGCCCCGTGGATCTGCATCCACTTCGAATTCGAGGTTTGCCAGCGAACCGCTGATGACGGTTTTGAGATTTTCAGGTGGGGAGACTGGCGGATCACGCCAGCGCGGCCCAATACGTTCGTAAAACAAAGCCCACGGCACGCCGTGGGCTTTATTGGCAGTCAGTCAGGCAAAGCCTTACTGAGGCGAAACTTCAGTTTTAGGTTTGCCGAAGTGCCACTCGTAAACCACGAATTTGAAGTCTTTCAAGTCGCCCTTGGCGTCGAAGCTCAGGTCGCCAGTAGGCGTCTTGAACGAACCTGCGTGGATGGCCGCGGCCACTTTGGCAGGGTCTTCGCTCTTGGCGGCAGTGATACCACCGGCGATGACTTCAACAGCCGAGTAGGCCGGGAACACGAACGGACCGCTTGGATCTTCTTTTTTGGCTTTGAACGCGTCAGCCAGGGCGACGTTGGCCGGATCCTGGTCGAAGGATTTCGGCAGGGTCACCAGCAGGCCTTCGGAAGCGTCCTTGGCGATCTGCGAAATGGAGTCGTTACCCACGCCTTCCGGACCCATGAACTTGGCTTTCAGGCCTTTTTCCTGGGATTGACGCAGAATCAGGCCCAGCTCCGGGTGGTAGCCGCCGTAGTAGACGAAGTCGACGTTGGCTTGCTTGAGCTTGGAGATGATCGAGGAGAAGTCTTTGTCGCCGGCGTTGATACCTTCGAATACGGCAACTTTTACGTTTTTGCCTTCGAGGGTTTTCTTGACGGCAGTCGCGATGCCTTCACCGTATTGCTGTTTGTCGTGCAGGACGGCAACGATTTTCGGTTTGACGTGATCGGCGATGTAGTTACCGGCGGCAGGGCCCTGGGCGCTGTCCAGACCGATAGTACGGAAGATCATTTTGTAACCACGGGCGGTGATGTCCGGGCTGGTGGCAGCCGGGGTGATCATGATCACGCCTTCGTCTTCGTAGATGTCCGAAGCGGGTTGAGTGGAGCTGGAGCACAGGTGACCGACCACGAACTTGACGCCGTCGTTGACGACTTTGTTCGCTACAGCAACCGCTTGTTTCGGATCGCAGGCATCGTCGTATTCAACGGCTTCGAGTTTCTTGCCGTCGACGCCGCCCTTGGCGTTGATTTGTTCGATGGCCATTTTGGCGCCACTGAACTGCATGTCGCCGTATTGGGCTACCGGGCCGGTTTTAGGGCCGGCGATACCGATCTTGATGGTGTCAGCTGCGAACGAATGGCTGGCAACCCCGGCCAGAACCATAGCGGCAAACAGTTTGGAAATCTGCTTAGTAGCCTTAGTCATAGTGCTCCACTCTTACTGTTGTAGTTTTTATAGTCCTGGCGCCGTAGCAGCAGAACCGGGTCAGATATCTTGGATATCCTCCGGAAAATGCCCCCGGCAACTGTACCGGTACAGTGTAGAGCGCCGATTGTCAGCGTGGGAAGCTGGCGCCGAGGGGCAAAACCAAAGGGTGTCGCTTTTTTGAAAGAAAAATACAGAATTGCGGCGGGTTGTTAGCTGGCTAATCGCTTGATTCAGCAGCATTCCTTGGCTTTCCTGCGCTTTTCGTTCGGTGACTCAATTGCATCCGGGTTTTTCTGCCAGACCACCGACGTTATCATTCACGCCGATTTCTTTTCCGGACAGGACCCATGACTCAAGAACCTAGCACCCTCTATGCCAAGCTGCTTGGTGAGACCGCATCTATTACCTGGAAGGAACTGGAACCGTTCTTCGCCAAGGGTGCCCTATTGTGGGTCGACCCGAGCCTGGATTTGATCGCAGCGGCCGAAGCCGTGGCCACGGACGAAGGCGAGAAAGTGGCTGCCTGGCTGGCCGCCGACACCCTCGCCAAGCTCTCTGAAACGCGGGCGCTGGATCTTTTCGAACGTGATCCGCAGTTGTGGGCCGTGGTGGTTTCGCCGTGGATTCTGATCCAGGAAAGGGCGACGAGCTGACAGTCGGCACTAAAATGGTGCGCGGCTTCACCGGCTAAAAGTGTGTAGCCGAGTAGCGTGATGGCATGTTGCCGTAGAGAAAGGCCACAGAAGGGTTTTGACGAGGGTGACGTAAACGTAACGGGAACAGTTTTATGAGCGGCCTGCGGGCTGCTTAATTGTTTCTGAGTGTGAGTAAAAAGTGACAGATGCGGTGAATGTCAGGGCCCCTTCGCGAGCAAGCCCGCTCCCACAGGTAACCGCGTTCTTCCTGGAGGAATGCGGTCGAATGTGGGAGCGGGCTTGCTCGCGAAGGGCGGCGACTCGGTATTAGAAGGTTTTACCGGTGTGGTTATTAAGGGAAATAACCTTGGTCTTGCCAATCCGGTGACGATAAATCTCGCGCAGGTACTTGATCGCTTTCTTCACGCAATCCCGTGACAGGCGAATGTCGTTGATCGACACAAACTTGTCCTTGTCGTTGATCAGCTCGCGGTATTTCTTCTCGTACATCGGCTTGATCGCGTACCAGTTGGTGTCGAGGATCTTCGCCGGGTTTTCGAATTCGTTGAGCAAGTCGTCGATCAGGTCTTCGTCGAAGTCTTCATGGATGATGAAGTCGAGGATCGAGTTGTCCAGGGTCTCGTCGAAGCGGTACGGATTCTTCGCGAAGCAGCGCTTGATGAAGGCCACGATCAGGGTCAGGAAGTCGTCCGACAGGCACGGGCTCTTGGCGATCAGCGTGGTCAGCGACAGGTTGGCCGAGGCGCCGATCACCAGTGCATAACGCTTGAGTGTGGTGTTGGGGAACAGGCTGTTGAGGTGGGTCTTCAAGCGGTTCAGGTCCATGTAGGACAGCTTGTAGTCCTTGGGCAGCGACACGATCGAGACCACCGACGAGCAGTTCTTGAAGAAGTGCAGGTCGTGCAACGCGGCCGCGTCATAACCGGAATTCTTGTATTGCTCCAGGGACGCGCGATAGCGCTTGGACTCGATCGGCAACAGGCTGATGCCTTCGATGGCCTGGGTAACCTTGTTGAAGTGCGGCAGGTCGATGGAGCGGAAGAACAGGTCATCGATGTTCAGGCGCTGCGGCTCTTTATCGAACACCTTGAACTTGTCGCTGCTCGGCGCCGGGGTTTCCGGCACCACGGATTCGGCGTAGGCAATCGCCACCGGACCGGCCAGGCTCATGAACAGGTCGTTGGCGTCCAGGCGAATGGTTTCGCCAATGTCGATGCCGGCGCGTCGGAAATAGTTCTGGTCGTAGTCAGTCGTGACCGCCTGCGCCGTCAGAATGTTGAAGATCTGCTGCGAGATGTATTGGTTGGCGTGCTTTTCCATCGCATTGACATCAATGTTCTGGATGTTGCCGTCATCGCTTTCTTCGGCGTAACGCATGATGTCGTTGGAGATCAGCATCATCGCGTTCCATGGTCGGATACGGCCCATGACGCTGGCTTCGCTGCTGTCTTCATTGTCGAAGTTGTAGGAGAAGTCCCATTCCTCCGACAGGTATTTGCACAGCAGGCGACCGGCGTTGATGTGCAGCGCTTCGGACATTTCGCTGCGGTGGTCGGAAATGTTCGGCAGTACGCAAATGCCGCTGGTGAAGATCGGCTCGAAGACAAAGGCGTGGCCGCTTTTGCTGTCGTGCTCGTCCATTGGCTTGGTGTCGAACGTCTTGTTCATGTACGAGTGCTGCTGGGCCAGGCCGAATTCAGAGGCCATGCCCGAACCGGTACCGCCGCCGGCACTGAAAATCGAGAAATACAGGCGCGACTGGTTGGCCTTGATCCCGCAGCTGTCGATCAGGTACGAGTGAATCATCTTCCAGTCCGGGCTGGAGAAACGCTGGGTGTCCTTGTTCAGGATGATCTTGGCCAAGTACTGGCCGAGGATCGGCGCGTTACCGGCACCACCGGCGTGGACTTCCGATAAGTCCATGATTTTCATTTTGCTGTAGTCGCGCAGGAAGCCGCTTTTTTCGCCCTTGCGCGAGAAACGGATGCGACCGGCGATGTCTTTATCCAGGTCGCCGAGCATGACCAATGGCTCGACCAGGAACACCGGTTTAGTGGCCTTGTTCGGCCCCAGGCGCAGGTTGTTACGAATCCACTGCGCCGGGCTGTAGCCTTTTTCGGCGTAGCGTTTGTCCGGCGACAGGCGATCTTCGTTGTTGAATTCGTTGAGGTAGAACTTGCGCGCGTTGTACACCAGTTCGGCGACGTCCAGCGCGATGTTCGAACCGCAACGACCGAGGCCTATCAGGCACACCGACGGGAATTCCTGCTCGTTGTGCTGCTCGTTGTCGCCTTCCAGGTGCGTTGGGCGCGGGAACACCATGTCACGCAGGCCGTCGAGGTTATCGAGGATGCGGTCGGTATTGGTTTCGGTGAAGTACAGGTACTGCTGGGTCGCCAGCGGGCGCGACGGGATCAATGGCTTCGACGATGAAGGGCTGTTGGCCGCTGGGCTCAACGTCAAATCGGATACCGCAGTGGCCGGATTATTTTTAGAAGTCATTGTGCGCCATGTGCCTGGACGGGTTGGTTCAACGACAAGCTGTCATCGAACTTCACGGAATGGGTTTTCGCGTCTTTTTGCGCGTGTAATTTGCCCAAGCGACAGGGCGTTGACCGTGCGTCGCTCAGGGGAGTCCATTCCTGATTTATGATGGATCGGCCAGTATTCGGCGATCTTTAATCAAAAGGAGGCAAAATGATGGCCGCTTTACCTTCCCTCGGATTCGCCGGAATTGGCTTGATGGGCTTGCCGATGTGCCGGCGTCTGTTGGCTGCGGGCTATCCGCTGACGGTGTGGAACCGCAATCCGGCCAAGTGCGCGGCCTTGGTCGAAGCGGGGGCGCGGCAAGTGGCGACGCCCGCCGAACTGTGCCGGCACGCGGACGTGGTGATGCTGTGTCTGGCGGACACGGCGGTGGTGCGCGAGGTGGTGTTCGGCCCGGCAGGTGTTGCCGAGGGAGGGAAAAGTGGCCAGTTGCTGGTGGATTTTTCCAGCCTGGAGCCTACCGCCACGCGGGAAATGGCCGCCGCACTCGCCAGCCAATCTGGCATGGCCTGGGTGGATGCGCCGGTGTCGGGCGGGGTGGTTGGCGCCGAGGCGGGCAGCCTGGCGATCATGGTCGGTGGCGACGCGGCGGACCTTGAGCGCGTGCGGCCGGTGCTGCTAAGTCTGGGGCAACGGGTCACGCACATGGGCGCCGTCGGTGCCGGTCAGGTGACCAAGGCCTGCAATCAGATGATCGTCGCCTGCAATGCCCTGGTCATCGCTGAAGTGGTGGCGCTGGCCGAACGTTCTGGCGTCGATGTCAGCCTGATCGCCGAAGCGTTGGCCGGCGGTTTCGCCGATTCCAAACCGTTGCAGATCCTCGCCCCGCAAATGGCCGAGAGCCGCTTCGAACCGGTGAAATGGCACGTGCGCACGCTGCTCAAGGATCTGGACACCGCGGTGAAGTTCTCTCGCGAACAGGGCTCGGCCACGCCGATCAGCGGATTGGCCGCACAATTGATGCGCCTGCATGGGGGCCAGGGCTTTTTGGAAAAGGATCCGTCAACGTTAGTCCGGTTATACCGCGAGCCAGACTCAACGGACTGACCGTGTGCGCGTGTTTGCGCTGGTTGATTTCGTTCAGCACCGGGCGCAGTTCCTCCAGCGGCACCGGACGGCTGAGCAGGTAACCCTGGACGAAATCGCAGCCGTGGCGTTCGAGAAACTCGTATTGCTCCAGCGTCTCGACGCCTTCGGTGACCACCTGCAAATGCAGGGTGTGGGCCATGACGATAATGGCCTGGACGATCTCCATGTCCGCGGTGGCCTTGGGAATGTCCTGGATAAATGAGCGATCGATTTTCAGCGTGTTCAGTGGCAGGCGCTTGAGGTAGGCCAGGGATGAATAGCCGGTGCCGAAGTCGTCGATCGACAGCGACACCCCCAGAGCACGGATCTGCCGTAGCAGCACCAGCGTATTGGCGATGTTGCCCATCAGCGCGTTTTCCGTGACTTCCAGTTCCAGGCGCTCGGGCGCAACGCCGGTGACGCGCAGGACCTCTTCGATTTCGTCGGCCAGTTCTTCCCGGGCCAGGTTCAAGGGCGAGCAGTTCACCGCTATTTTCAAGGCTTCACAGCCGTGGCGGGACAACTCGCCCAGGTCTTCACAGGCTTTGCACAGCACCCAATTGTCCAGTTCTGCGATCAGCCCGTTGGCCTCGGCAATGGCGATGAAACGATCCGGCGTGAGCAAGCCATGAATCGGGTGTTGCCAGCGAACCAGCGCTTCGAGCTTGGTGACCTGGCCGGTTTTCAGCTCATAAATCGGTTGGTAATACAGCTTCAGCCCGGTGTCTTCGCGCAGGGCATGGCGCAATTCTTCTTCCAGTTGCAGCTCCATCGTGGCCCGGGTGCGCAGGTTCGCACTGAAGAAATGCAGGCTGTTGCGGCCGCTGCCCTTGGACTGATACAGCGCCAGGTCGGCGTTTTTCAGCAGTTCTTCGCAGGTCTTGCCGTCTTCGGGGAACAGGCTGATGCCGATGCTGGTGGTCATCACCATGCGCCGGCCGGACAGCTCAATGGGCTCTTTCATTTTGAACATGATGCGCTGGGCCATGTGCCGGGCTTCTTCGCGGTCGTGCAGGCCGATGAGGATGCAGAACTCGTCGCCACCGAAACGCGCCACCACATCGTCATGGCTGCGCACCGCGCCTTTGATGTGGGCGGCCAGCACCTTGAGCAATTCGTCGCCGGCGTCGTGGCCCAGGCTGTCGTTGATGCGTTTGAAGTGGTCGATGTCGAGGAACATCACCGCGAGCATGCCGCCCTCGTTGGTTTTCTCGATCAGTTTCTCTGCGAAGATCTGATTGAAGCCACGGCGGTTGATCAGGTTGGTCAGGGCGTCGTAGTGCGCCACCTGTTGCAGCGACATGCGCGCCTGGTCGAGTTGACTGAGCAGGGTGTTGACCCGCCGCAGGTCGTGTTCCTTGTTTTGCAGTTTCTTGTCGGCCAGTGCCGCGCTGATGCAACTGCCGATGATCAACAGGGTCATGACCGCCACCGTCAGCCCCAATTGCAGGTGGTTATTTTCACTGGGCAGGATCGGCAGGCTGCCAACCGGCAGCACCAGGGTGAGCGCCGCCATGCCGGTGAAATGCATGCTGACGATGCCGGCCCCGAGCACGAGGCTGGCGGTGAATTTGCGCAGTTGATGAAACAGACCGGTGCCATCGCGCAGGTGCCTTGAAATCAGCAGGGCGGCGAGGCTGGCGCCAATCGCGATGAGAATGGAGAGGGCGAACAGGACAGGGTTGTAATAGGCCGTCGCAATCGAATGCATGGCGGCCATGCCCACATAGTGCATGGTCGCGATGCCCAGGCCGATCCAGAGTGCGGCGCGCAGGTATTGCCAGACATTGAGAACCGGGTGGCTGAGGGTGTGCATTGCCAGATAGGACGCCGTCAGGGCGAAGACCAGCGACAGCAGGGTGACGGGCAACAGGTAGTTGATTTCCACTGGCGCCTGGAACGCCAGCATGCTGATGAAATGCATGGCCCAGATACCGCCCGCCAGGCACCCGGCACCGACCCAGCGCCATAGCCGCTGGGTGCCGGATTTTTCCACGTGGCCGACCCGTTCGGTCATGTCCAGCGTGGCAAAGCCTGCCGCACAAGCCACCACGTAGGCCAGCAGCACCAAAAAAGGGTTGTGGGTGCAGTTGAGTACGACCTGTCCGCCTTCCGGCAGCTCGGTAAGGAACTGCAAACCAAGCCACTCCATAGCATGCCCCGTCTCTGCGCCATGAACCCTGGCGAATGCTTTGGAGTATAGAGGTCATGTACAGAGCGCAAGCCGTGATGGCACGGTGACGCCAATGATTTCGGTATGGCACTAATAGCGATTGGCGCTAAGCCTCAAGCGCTCTGTTCAAACGGGATTTCAAACGCCGGTTGCAGGGCCGGCAGCCCGAACGCCGCCCGCGCCGCATCACAATCCACATTCGCCTCGCCATTGGCCCAGGACGCGTCGAACTCCCGGCAAGTGCTGGACCGTTGATCGTAAATCGAGCACTGCACCTGGCTGCCGACTTCACCCACCAGCCCGATGCAGCGGGTAGGTTTGCAGTCTGTGCCGAGCATGGCGACCCGGCTGGGGCTGATCGGCGCGACCAGCTCGTCGGGCACCGTTCCCCCGGCCGAGGTGCATTCACCCCAGAAAAAAGACACGCGAAAATGAGAACAGCAGGCACCGCAATTCAGACACGGACTGGCTTCGGACATGGGCGATAGTCAAAGAGGGATGGGGGACACGGTGGGGCAGAACAGGTCGCTATTCTAGGCTTCGGCTTGGGGTTTGGAAGGGGGGCGCGCAGGTATTTTTCAACGGTTGGTCGGACGATGGAAAACACCACAATTCCCCTGTGGGAGCGGGCTTGCTCGCGAAGGCGGTGTGTCAGCCAAAATTGATATCGACTGATACGACGCCTTCGTGAGCAAGCCCGCTCCCACAGGGTTTTGTGGTGTTTGGAGGGGGCGGTTGCCATGGGCAGGTATCAGCATTACGAATAATTACAGACAGCTCTGGCGCGCCTGACTAGATTGCAGATTCCGGGGGCAGCGACGCCTTCATAACAATAAAAGAGACGGACCCCATGCAGAACTCGACCCAAGCGGCGAATGCCTGGCGCATTCTGTTCCTGCTGTTCCTGGCCAACCTGTTCAACTTCTTCGATCGCACCATTCCGGCCATCATCATTGAGCCCATCCGCATGGAATGGCACCTCAGCGACTTTCAGCTGGGAATCATCGGCACGGCCTTCACCATCGTTTATGCCATTGCCGGCCTGCCGTTGGGGCGGATGGCCGATACCGGTTCCCGGGCCAAGTTGATGGGTTGGGGGCTGGCGGTCTGGAGCGGGCTCACCGCGGTCAACGGGCTGGTGGGCAGTTTCTGGAGTTTCCTGATTGTGCGGATGGGCATCGGTATCGGTGAAGCCAGCTACGCCCCCGCCGCCAACTCGCTGATCGGCGACCTGTTCCCGGCCCACCGCCGTGCCCGTGCCATGGGCATTTTCATGCTGGGCCTGCCATTGGGCTTGTTGCTGGCGTTCTTCACCATCGGCGCGATGGTCAAGGCGTTCGATAGCTGGCGGGCGCCGTTCTTCATCGCGGCGGTGCCGGGGCTGATCCTGGCGATCTTCATGTTCTTCATTAAAGAACCGAAACGCGGCGCGGCGGAAAGCGTGCAAGTCTCCCAGGAACGTGTGGACCGGCCGATCCGTCGGGTGCTGGCGGTGCCGACGTTCCTGTGGCTGGTGCTGGCGGGGCTGTGTTTCAACTTCGCGACCTATGCCTGCAACTCCTTCCTGGTGCCGATGCTGCAACGCTATTTCCTGATGCCGTTGCATGAAGCGGCGGTGGCGACTGGCGTGATCGTTGGCGTGACCGGGCTGTTCGGCCTGACGCTGGGCGGTTGGGTGGCGGACAAGATCCATCAACGCGTGGCCAATGGGCGACTGTTGTTTGCCGCGTTCAGTTTGATCATCTCCACCGTGTGCACCGCTTGGGCGCTGCATGCCGGGCGTATCGACATCGGGCTGTTTGTCGCGGTGTTCAGCCTGGGTTGGCTGTTCGCGTACAACTTCTACACCTGCGTGTACACGGCGATTCAGGACGTGGTCGAACCGCGCCTGCGGGCCACGGCCATGGCGCTGTTTTTTGCCGGGTTGTATTTGCTCGGTGGTGGCTTGGGGCCGGTGGTGGTGGGCGGTTTGTCCGATCACTTTGCCCACACCGCAATGCTGGCGGCGGGCGCCGCAGAGATGACCGAGGCGTTCAAGGCGGTCGGCTTGCATGACGCGATGTATTTGATCCCGGTGGCGCTGTTTCTCACCATGGTGTTTCTGTTTATGGCGTCGCGGTGTTTTGTGCGGGATGCGAAGCGGATGAAAGAAGGGTTGGTGGCTGTCGTTGAACCAGAGGTTACTGCGGTGACTGCATAACGGCCTTCGCGAGCAAGCCCGCTCCCACATTTGGAATGCATTCCCCTGTGGGAGCGGGCTTGCTCGCGAAGGCGCCATCAGCCACACCACAAAGGCAAAGCATAAAAAAAGGCCCACATCACTGTGGGCCTTCTTTGTTTCTACGGAGTAGAGGAGGGCGATTAACCCGCCACCAACACCCGAATCGCTTCCAGTCGCAGCGCCGCCTTGTCGAGCATGGCCAGGCCTTGCTCGCGTTGGTTACGCAGGGCTACCAGCTCGCTGTCGCGCACGGTCGGGTTGACCGCTTGCAACGCGGTCAGGCGCGCCAGTTCTTCGTCGGTGTCGGCGGCCAGGCGACGCTGCGCCTCGGCCACACGTTCGGCGTGACGCGGGGCGATCTTCTCTTCGCCGGCGTTGATCCGTGGCGTCAGCTGATCGCGCTGGGCCTGGATAAACTTGTTGGCGCTGGCGCGGGGCACGCTTTCCAGTTGATCGTTCAGGGTTTCGAACGACACCCGGCCCGACAAGTCGTTGCCATTGGCATCGAGCAAGCAGCGCAGGGCGGCCGGCGGCAGGTAACGGCCCAGTTGCAGTGAACGCGGGGCGACCACTTCGCTGACGTAGAGCAGTTCCAGCAATACGGTGCCAGGTTTCAGCGCCTTGTTCTTGATCAGCGCCACGGCGGTGTTGCCCATCGAACCGGACAGCACCAGGTCCATGCCGCCCTGCACCATCGGGTGTTCCCAGGTGATGAACTGCATGTCTTCGCGAGACAGCGCCTGGTTGCGGTCGTAGGTGATGGTCACGCCTTCGTCGTCGCCCAGCGGGAAGCTGGCGTCGAGCATTTTTTCGCTCGGCTTGAGGATCAGGGCGTTTTCCGAATGGTCTTCGCTGTCGATGCCGAACGCGTCGAACAGGGTTTCCATGTAGATCGGCAGAGCGAACTGATCGTCTTGCTCAAGAATGTCCTCGACCAGCGCATCGCCTTCGCCCGAACCGCCGGAGTTGAGTTCCAGCAGACGGTCGCGACCGGTGTGCAGCTCGGCTTCCAGACGTTCACGCTCGCTGCGTGCTTCGTCGATCAGCGCTTGCCACTCGCCATCGTCAGCGTTTTCCAGCAGCGGCAGCAGGCGCGGGCCGAACTGATGCTGCAAGGCGTTGCCGGTCGGGCAGGTATTGAGGAAGGCGTTCAGCGCTTCGTGGTACCACTGGAACAGGCGCTCTTGCGGACTGGTTTCCAGGTACGGCACGTGCAGTTCGATGATGTGCTTCTGGCCGATCCGGTCCAGACGCCCGATCCGCTGCTCCAGCAGGTCCGGGTGGGACGGCAGATCGAACAACACCAAGTGGTGCGAGAACTGGAAGTTGCGACCTTCACTGCCGATTTCCGAGCAGATCAGCACTTGCGCGCCAAACTCTTCGTCGGCGAAGTAAGCGGCGGCGCGGTCACGTTCGAGGATGTTCATGCCCTCGTGGAACACCGTGGCCGGGATGCCGGAACGCACGCGCAGGGCGTCTTCCAGGTCCATCGCAGTTTCGGCGTGGGCGCAGATCACCAGCACTTTGGTGCGCTTGAGCATTTTCAGCTGATCGATCAGCCACTCGACGCGCGGGTCGAATTTCCACCAGCGTTCTTCTTCGTTGGCGTCCGGCTGGGCCTGGAAGCTGACTTCCGGGTACAGCTCGGCGTGATCGCCCAGGGGCAGTTCGAGGTATTCGTCGGGGCACGGCAGCGGGTACGGGTGCAGTTTGCGCTCCGGGAAACCCTGCACGGCGGCGCGAGTGTTACGGAACAGCACTCGGCCGGTGCCGTGGCGGTCGAGCAGCTCTCGCACCAGACGGGCGCTGGCTTCGACGTCGCCATCGTTGACGGCGGTGAGCAGCGCTTCGCCTTCGTTGCCGAGGAAACCGTGGATGGTCTTGTGCGCTTCGGGCGACAGGCGCCCTTTATCCAGCAATTCCTGAACGGCTTCGGCCACCGGGCGATAGTTTTCGCTCTCGGCGCGGAAGGCGTGCAGGTCATGGAAACGGTTCGGGTCGAGCAGGCGCAGACGCGCGAAGTGGCTGTCCTGACCCAGTTGTTCCGGGGTCGCGGTCAGCAGCAACACGCCGGGAATGACTTCGGCCAGTTGCTCCACCAGCGAATATTCCGCGCTGGCCTTCTCTTCGTGCCAGACCAAGTGGTGGGCTTCGTCGACCACCATCAAGTCCCAACCGGCGGCGAACAGCGCGTCCTGGGCCTTCTCGTCGTCCACCAGCCACTCCAGTGCCACGAGGGCGAGCTGGGTGTCTTCGAACGGGTTGGCGGCATCGCTTTCGATAAAGCGTTCTTCGTCGAACAGCGCGACTTGCAGGTTGAAGCGGCGGCGCATCTCCACCAGCCACTGGTGCTGCAGGTTCTCTGGAACCAGGATCAGCACGCGGTTGGCGCGGCCCGACAGCAGTTGACGATGGATCACCAGACCGGCTTCGATGGTTTTACCCAGGCCCACTTCGTCCGCCAGCAAAACCCGCGGCGCGATACGGTCAGCGACTTCACGGGCGATGTGCAATTGGTGCGCGATCGGCTGTGCACGCACGCCGCCCAGGCCCCAAAGGGAAGATTGCAACTGACGGCTGGTGTGTTCCAGGGTGTGATAACGCAGGGAGAACCAAGCCAGCGGGTCGATCTGCCCGGCGAACAGACGGTCGCTGGCCAGACGGAACTGAATGAAGTTCGACAGTTGGGTTTCCGGCAGGGTCACCACTTCGTTTTGCGCGTTGAGGCCGTGGTAGACCAGCAGGCCATCGACATCGTCGACTTCCTGTACGGTCAGTTTCCAGCCTTCGAAGTGAGTGATCGAGTCACCCGGGGAAAACCGCACACGTGTGAGGGGCGCATTCCGTAGCGCGTACTGACGAGTGTCGCCAGTGGCCGGATAGAGCACGGTCAACAAGCGGCCGTCCTGTGCCAGAACGGTGCCCAAACCCAGCTCGGCTTCGCTGTCACTAATCCAGCGTTGCCCCGGTTGATACTGCTGCGCCATGCTGCCTGACTCCCACCTTGAAAAAGCGGGCTATCTTAACGGAATGAGCCTTCAGGGCCAAAGGATAACTCGCGTCGGTGCGGGTGAAGGCCGCGATTTTTCGATGTTCGGGAACACCTGAGTTCTGTGTTGTCGGATAAAACATCGCTGCTCGCGCGTGCGCTGGTTCACAACTTTGCGACCGATGGCTCAAGTCGCCGCAGCAGCAGCCGACAGCCTGAAGACAGGAGACTAAACATTATGCTGCAACCGATGCTCCCCTTGAGTGCCGTGCCGATCACCTCTCAGCAGGACCCGATCCGCCAGCGCCCGGACATTCCGCCGGTGGTGCCTGTGCAGGAAAGCTCCAGCGAAAGCATGATCGACCTGCAAAAGCGCGACCCGGAAGAGGCCGCCCTGCAACTGCGCGAGGAACAACGCCGCCGCCAGGAACAGGATCGCCGTCGCCATGAAGCCGACGCAGACCCGGAAGTCCACCTGGCGATCCCCGGTGACGAACTCAATGCCGACAACACCGTGCCGGTCGTGCCGCTGATCGAAGACGAGCCGCGCCAGGGCCTCTGGGTCGATATCCAGATCTGATATCTGACTCGGCCCTTTTAGGAGCTGCCGAAGGCTGCGATCTTTTCAGACGCCGCCCTCATCGGCCAATGCCCGCAAACGCCCGAGCAACACCTCGATCTCCTCCTCAGTGTTCAAGTAACTCAGCGCAATCCGCGCAATGCTGTCCAGGCCGCGAGCCTGCATATCCAGCGGCGTATATGCCACGCCATTGGCGCCGATATTGATCCCGTTGTGTGCCAGCCGTTGCTTCAGCTCGACACTGTCCCAGCCCTTGAGCGTAAACGCGATCAGCCCGGATTGATGGTCCGCCGGGCCGAGGTTGTGCAGCGTCAGGCCGGGTATTGTTCTCAGGCGTTCGCGTAAACCTCGGTTGAGCGAATCAATTCGCTGACGAATATTGGCCGGTCCCAAACCGATGCATTCCTCCAGGGCATTGGCCAACCCGGCCAGTAACGCCACGGACACTTCACTGGTTTCAAAGCGCCGGGCATCGCCGCGCAAGGCAAACCCTTCGCCGTCCCAAGGGGCGGAAAGCACATCGAGTTGCGTGGGTTGGAGCCGCTGCATAAATCCCGGCCGTATATAAAGCAGCGCCGTACCCCGTGGCCCGCGCAGGAATTTGCGTCCGGCACCCTTGAGCACATCGCAGTTCAGCGCCTGTACATCACAAGGCAGTTGCCCCAGCGCCTGGCCCGCGTCGATGAAATAGGGGATGTCGTGCTCTCGCGCCACGGCGCCAATCGCTTCGGCGGGGTTGATCAGGCCACTGTTGGCGGGGAGCCAGGTCAGGGCGATCAGCTTCACCTTCGGGTCGATCATTTGCTGGAGAGCGGTCGCAGACACGGCGCCTGACTCATCGCAAGGGATCACCTCCAGTTGTGCCCCGGCGGCGACAGCCTGGGCGATGCACGCCAGATTGCCGCCCCATTCGTGGCGACCGATCAGAATCCGGTCGCCGTTTTGCCACGGCCCCAACGCATTGAACGCCATGCCCCAGGCCGCCGAACCGCTGCTGGCGAAGGCAATGGCCTCGGGCACGGTATTCAGCAGTCTGGCTGCCGCTGCGCGGGCGCGGGCCTGGATGGTCTGATCGGCGGCCTCCATTGGGCCGCCGAGGGCTTCGCGTTGCAATTGCTCAAGGATGGCGTCGAGGGTCGCCTGACTGGGCAACGAAGCGCCCGCGTGGTTGAAGTGAATCACGCTGGCGCAACCTGGAGTGGTGGCCCGCACACGCGCCACTTCGGCGCGGTTCATGGTTTGAGCTCGAAAATCGCGTCAACCTCAACCGCTACACCGGCGGGCAGGCTGGACACGCCGACCGCCGTGCGTACGTGCTTACCTTTTTCGCCGAGGGCGTTGACCACCAGGTTGGACGCGCCGTTGGCCACCGCGCTCTGGTTCTTGAAATCACCGGCGCTGGCGATGAACACGCCGAGGCGAATGATGCGCACCAGTTTGCTCAGGTCATCGCCCAATATGTTGCTGAGCTGTGACAACAGGCCGAGGGTAGCAAGTTCGGCGGCGTTAACCCCTTCTTCGTCGCTGATCGACTCACCCAAGCGTCCGATGAACGCTGGCTTGCCATCGAGCAACGGGATCTGCCCGGAAATGAACAGCTGGTTCTGGCTGATCACATGAGTGACATAGTTGGCGGCCGGCTGACTCGGGGTTGGCAGGGCCAGGCCGAGTTGCTGGACACGTTGTGCGAGAGAGTCGGTCATGGTGAATCCTCCTGAATGAAGGGTTCAGCATGTTGGCGTCTGGGCGGCGCGACAAACGGATAGATTTAATCCGACGTATTCATATGGCTCATGTGTCGGCGATGTCGTCCAGCCACTGGGCGAAGCATTCGGCCGCATGGCTCGGCGGGCGATCCGGGGTAACCAGCCAATAGCCGATCTCGCTGTTGAACGGCGGAGTGTCGAAGGCTTCTACCAATGCGCCTTCCTTGAGTCGGCGCTCGATCAAGCGCTGGCGACCCATGGCGATGCCCTGGCCGGCCACGGCGGCTTCGACGACGATGTTGTAGTCGTGAAGCATCACGCTGGGGTAGGGGCCGAGGTCGATACCGTTTTGCGCGCTCCAATCGATCCACTCGAACGGCTGAAGGGACTTGGCCATCAACAGCGGGCCTTTGTCGACGCCTTGGGCCTTGAACGCCGGACTGCATACGGGCGTCAGTGTTTCTCCCATAAAGCGGCGGGCCCTGACCTTGGGCCAGCCGCCCTTGCCATAACGGATGGCCAGGTCCACTTCGCCGCCATTGACGTCGGCCAGTTGCACCGAAGGCAGCAGTTCCACATGAATGTGCGGATGGCGCGCGTTGAACCCGGCCAGTCGCGGGGCCAGCCATAAAGTGGCGAACGAAGCGAGCAGGCCGATGCGCAGGGAAGTTTCCTGCTGTTCGTGACCGCGCAGTTCGCGGGTGGCCGAGGCAATGGCTTCCAGCGCGGGTTGGATCTTGCGGTAGTACGTTTCGCCGGCCGGCGTCAGATCGATGGCCCGGGTGCGCCGGATAAACAGCCGTTGGTTAAGGAATTCTTCGAGTTTGTGCACCTGATGGCTGATCGCACTTTGGGTCACCGACAGTTCATCGGCAGCCTTGATAAAGCTCAAATGGCGCGCCACGGCCTCGAAGGCGCGCAGGGCCATCAAGGGCGGCAGATCCTGGTGCAATTCCACGGTCGGGTCCTTTGGGTCCATCGCAAAGCGCCGATTGTGCGGTGAAAAACCGGCCTGAGCACATATTTTGTTAACGGCCCGTTGCGCGGGTGACTGGTCAGCGCGGGCGGCAGACCGCATTATTGACGCATTCCCGACTGAACGTCCTTTTACTGCGATGCACTGAACGCCATGAGCCAAGACGACAAACTGATCGACCTGAATGCCGAACGCGCCAAGCGGGTGCATGACCTCAACGACAAGCGCCTGAACGAAGTGCGCCAGGCCTTCGAACAGGCCATGCCGTTGGGTAAAGCGAAGAAAAAGCCGAAGAACAAACCGAAAAAGCGTTGAAACCCCCTGCATCGTTTGATGCAGGTCAGTTATTTCCCCTCCTTTACGCCCAGTCTCGGGCGACATTGATCCCGGTCAATTTTCTCTCCTGCCCGATTGGTTAACTTAGCCCCATCGCAACAGGGCAAGTGCAGGAGGCCAGTCATGTTTTTCGACAACGTGGTGATCGCCGGAGTGCTGACAGTCGGCCTCATGGTTCTGTTTTTTGCAGGGTTTGGATATTTCATCTGGAAGGATTCGCATAAGCGCAAACCGTAGTTCTTTCCAGAGCAATGAGCACGCAAGGCATTTTGGGCAACTTCGGTTGCCCTTTTTTTTGCCCGCGATTTAGAGGGATCACACCAACCCCCTGTGAGATCTACAGTGTTTGGTAGAAAGCAGCAGACATGAAAAAGGCGCGACTCTTGCGAGGCGCGCCTTTTTCGTTGCAGCGATGGATCAGCTACCCAGCGCCTTCGACGCCAGCCAGAACAGGCCGGCCGACAGGGCCACGGTGGCTGGCAGGGTCAGGACCCAGGCCAGCAGGATGGTCTTGACCGTGCCACCTTGCAGGCCGCTTTTGTTGGCGACCATGGTGCCCGCCACGCCTGAAGACAGGACGTGGGTCGTGGACACCGGCAGGCTGAAGATGTTGGCCAGGCCGATCATGCAGGCGGTGGTGATCTGCGCCGACATGCCCTGTGCGTAGGTCATGCCTTGCTTGCCGATCTTCTCGCCGATGGTCAGCACCACGCGTTTCCAGCCAACCATGGTGCCCAGGCCCAGGGCCAGTGCAACGGCCAGGATCACCCAGAACGGGGCGTATTCGGTGGTGGTGGTCAGGTCTTTGCGCAGCTTGTCCAGGTCAGCCTTTTCACGGGCGGCCAGGGTTGGCAATTTGCTGACTTTCTTCGCGGTGTCGTCCAGGCAGAGCAGGTAGCGACGCACTTCGATACGGCTTTCCGCCGGCAGCGAATGGTAGTCGGCTACGCCCTTGAGGGTGTCGAGCAGGGCGCTGATGGTCGGTTCGGTCTGTTGCGGGTTGCAACGGAATTTCTCCGGCAGATCGCCTTCCACGCTTTTGCCCAGGGCCAGGAACTCACCCAGGGTGTCGGCGTTGCGCTTGTAGAACTGGCTCAAGTGCAGGGTCGCGTCGCGGGTACGTTCGATCTGGTAGGTGGTGCTGCTCAGGTCGAGAACGAACTGCGCCGGCACGATACCGATCAACACCAGCATGATCAGGCCGATGCCTTTCTGGCCATCGTTGGACCCGTGCACGAAGCTCACGGCCATGGCCGAAATCACCAGCACCAGGCGATTCCAGAACGGCGGGTGCTTCTTGTCGTCGAGCTTGCGGCGCTGGTCCGGCGTCTTGTGCATCTTCGACAGCGGACGCCACCATTTAAGGCCGATCAACACCAGCGCGGCCACGATGAAGCCGGCCATTGGCGAGAACACCAGGGATGCGCCGATATCGATCGCCTTCTGCCAATTCACGCCATCGGCCAACGGAATGTCGTTGATCAGGGCGTTGGCCAGGCCGACACCGAGGATCGAACCGATCAGCGTGTGGGAGCTGGAGGCGGGGATACCGAAGTACCAGGTGCCCAGGTTCCAGGTGATGGCGGCGGCGAGCAACGAGAACACCATGGCCAGTCCGTGTCCGGTGTTCACATTGATCAGCAGCTCTACCGGCAGCAAATGGACGATGGCATATGCCACGCCCACACCGCCCAGCAGAACGCCGAGAAAGTTGAACACACCGGAAAAGAACACCGCCAGGTGAGGCGGCATGGCTTTGGTGTAGATAACAGTGGCCACCGCGTTTGCAGTGTCATGAAAGCCGTTGATGAACTCGAAGGCGAGGACAAAGGCCAGGGCGAGCAAGAGGCTCACAAGCACCCAAGCATCTAGTCCGCTGAATAAATCGATCATGAAGGTTTTCTGACCCGGTCGTAAGGGGGCGCGATTATGCCAGAAAAGACTAGAAATCGATGCACTAGCTGCTCATCGGTAACATTCTTCAACGAATTAGTTTGTTGCAAAGCCCTAAGCCCCAGGTTTTTACTGGGTTTTGCAACTTGTTGATTTTCTTTGAAAAGCGAGCATCCACAAGGGCTTCTCTCGAAGACGCGAGAGGCGAAAACGCTTGTGTGAAATATCTGAGAAGAGGGTCGGACATGCGCCATTTGCCTCATCCGGTGGGTGAGGTGGCCGCTGCCCGCTTGTAGCGGGCGCGAAAGGCATGGTCGATACACCGCGCTTTTAGCGGATGCAGACGCAGACCCTTGAAGGATTCAGGCCGGGCCGGTCAAGGCTCTTCGGCTTTGAGTTCCTTTTCCATCTTCTGCAGTTCCTGGGTGAAAGCCTGATCCTGAACGGTGGCGCGTTTACGCCAGGGCTTGCGCTCCGGTTCGGGCTGGGCGGCGTAGGTGGTGACTTCCCCGCCGTAAACTTCCTTGTAACGTTGTTCCTGGCGCTCAAGTTCCGCGCGCAGTTCGTCTTTCGTCACAGTGCTACCTGATTGAGTTGAGATAAATTCTGGTGAAACGCGCTGCACCAAGTTTATTGACCACGTTCGTCGAAAGGACAATACCGGAAAGGGCATCGGCTTTTAACGACACAATAATCAACACTTCCATGTTGCAGGCGGCCACGGCACCAGAGAAAAACAGCTGACGTAGCTTCAGTATCCTGTTTCAGCGTGCGCGTTGGCGGTGCATAACAAATGAGCGTCAGGCGCTTGCTGCGGGCGGCGGCGATGGGACATCGCGCTCCGGGTGGCGTCATCGGCAAGTAAGAAACCGGCCGGCCACTGAGGTGCATTATAGCGGTCGATTCGAAGAACACTATCTCCGCCGAGTTAAAAGTGGTTCCTGGTGTGTGATGATTTTGTTACTCGTAACTTTTGCGGGTAATTAATGTGTTCCGGGGCGCTACTTTTCAGCGCCCTGTTTCTGACGCCAACAAGTCGGACAAGTTCTAACCGTTACAGTTATCTGTAAGTCCGTGCCGCTCGTGAGTAAGAACAACAGCCTCGCACGTGTCGGCTGTCGATTGCGATTGCCGGTCGATGGTTCGATAATCGCCCAATCTTGCTACCGGCGGCTTGTGTCCCGACCGTGAGCCGCCTGTAATAGCCATTGATACGTGTAGGAAAAGGACCTGATATGAACGATCAACTGCGCAACTCCTTCGCTTCAGTGGCGCCGCCGATCGTCGCCTCGCCCGCCAAGCGAATACAGGCCATGACCGGCGACCCGGACTTCATGACCTCCCTGGCCCGTGGCCTGGCGGTGGTGCAAGCATTCCAGGAGCGCAAGCGCCACTTGACCATCGCCCAGATCAGCCACCGCACGGAAATTCCCCGCGCCGCGGTGCGACGTTGCCTGCACACCCTGATCAAACTCGGCTACGCCACCACCGATGGCCGGACCTATTCGCTGCTGCCCAAAGTCCTGACCCTGGGGCATGCCTACGTGTCTTCGACGCCACTGGCGGTGTCCGCGCAGCCGTATCTGGACCGCATGAGCGAGCAACTGCACGAGGCGTGCAACATGGCGACCTTGGAAGGCGATGACATTCTATATATCGCCCGCTCCGCGACCACCCAGCGCCTGATTTCCGTGGACCTGTCGGTTGGCGGGCGTCTGCCGGCCTATTGCACGTCCATGGGTCGAATCCTGCTCGCGGCCCTGGACGACACGACGCTGGGGGAGTACCTCGATCACGCGGAATTTCAAGCCAAGACCAGCCGCACCTTGCACACCCCCGAGGCGTTGCTCGAATGCCTGCAAGAGGTGCGACAGCAAGGCTGGTGCATCGTCGATCAGGAACTGGAACAAGGCCTGCGCTCGATTGCGGTGCCGGTGTACGACGCGTCCGGCCAGGTGGTGGCGGCGCTGAATGTCAGCACCCACGCCGGACGGGTCAGTCGCAACGAGCTGGAACAGCGCTTCCTGCCCGGTTTACTGAGCGCCAGCCGCGATCTGAGCGCGCAACTCTTCGCCTAAGCTGTTCGATAAACGCACAGAGTCGCGTTTATCGAATTGACGCTGTTTCCCTCGGATCATTAATGTCGCGGCAGCGTCATCCGGCACTCTCGACCCTCAGTCACGCCGGACGACGACCCCCCCAATAATAATGAGAAGAGGCCACGCGCTCCTTGCGTGGAATAAAAATAATGAATCAGCCTCAGTCTGCTGTAGGAAACTGCCTCGACGTGCAGTCCTTCATCAACGCCCAACCCATCTCGCGCTACCAGTGGCGAGTGGTGATCCTGTGTTTCCTGATTGTCTTCCTCGATGGCCTCGACACCGCGGCCATGGGTTTCATTGCACCGGCCCTGTCCCAGGACTGGGGCATCGATCGGGCCAGCCTTGGCCCGGTCATGAGCGCCGCGCTGATCGGCATGGTCTTCGGCGCACTCGGTTCCGGGCCATTGGCTGACCGCTTCGGGCGAAAAGTCGTACTGGTGGGCGCGGTCTTCCTGTTCGGCATCTTCAGCCTGGCCTCGGCCTACAGCAGCAACGTCGATCAATTGTTGGTGCTGCGTTTCCTCACTGGGCTGGGCCTGGGCGCCGGCATGCCGAACGCCACCACGCTGCTGTCGGAATACACCCCGGAGCGCAAAAAGTCGCTGCTGGTGACCAGCATGTTCTGCGGCTTCAACCTCGGCATGGCCGGTGGCGGATTCATTTCCGCCAAGCTGATCCCGGCGTTCGGCTGGCACAGCCTGTTGCTGATCGGTGGGATTCTGCCGCTGATCCTTGCGGTGGTTTTGCTGTTCTGGCTGCCGGAATCGGCGCGTTTCCTTGTCGTCCGTAACCGCGGCACCGACAAAGTACGCAAAACCCTGGCGCCGATTGACCCGACAGTGGTGGCCCAGGCCTCCAGCTTCAGCGTGCCGGAACAGAAAACCGTGAAGGCGCGCAATGTGTTCGCGGTGATTTTCTCCGGCACCTACAGCACCGGCACCTTGCTGCTGTGGCTAACCTACTTCATGGGCCTGGTGATCGTTTACCTGCTGACCAGTTGGTTGCCGACGCTGATGCGGGATAGCGGCGCGAGCATGGAGCAGGCCGCGTTTATCGGTGCGCTGTTCCAGTTCGGCGGGGTGTTGAGCGCGGTCGGTGTCGGCTGGGCGATGGACCGGTTCAATCCGCATAAGGTGATCGGCACTTTCTACCTGTTGGCCGGGGTGTTTGCCTACGCGGTCGGGCAGAGCCTGGGGCACATCACGCTGTTGGCCACGTTGGTGCTGGTGGCGGGGATGTGCGTCAACGGTGCGCAATCAGCGATGCCTTCCCTGGCGGCGCGGTTTTATCCGACCCAGGGTCGGGCGACCGGTGTGTCGTGGATGCTCGGGATTGGTCGCTTCGGCGCGATTCTCGGGGCGTGGATGGGCGCGACGTTGCTGGGCCTGGGCTGGAATTTCGAGCAGGTGCTGACGGCGCTGGTGATTCCGGCGGCATTGGCGACCACGGCGGTGGTGATCAAGGGCATGGTCAGTCATGCGGATGCGACCTGAGGCAGGTTTCTGATTCTTCGTTGAGTGTTAGGGCCTCTTCGCGAGCAGGCTCGCTCCCACAGGGTTACGCGATCTACTGTGGGAGCGAGCCTGCTCGCGAAGCTTTTAAGGGTCGATAGGCAAACAACAATCTGTTCGATAAACGAACACTCAGTCGATTATCGGATTGTTTGGCGATTTTCCGCGGCTTACTCTTCAGTGACTTCGGCGCTGAACCTCGCGCCTTTTTCTTTCACTGTCGGTACACAACTCGGGAGCCTGCCCCATGGCTGAAATCCTTTCGCTGCATGACGCGGTGAAGCAATTCGTCAACGACGGCGATACCGTCGCGCTCGAAGGCTTCACTCACCTGATCCCGACGGCGGCGGGTCATGAAATCATTCGCCAGGGCAAGAAAGATCTGACGCTGGTGCGGATGACGCCTGACTTGATCTACGACCAGTTGATCGGCGCCGGTTGTGCTCGCAAGCTGATTTTTTCCTGGGGTGGCAACCCTGGCGTGGGTTCGTTGCACCGTCTGCGTGACGCCGTCGAGAAACAGTGGCCGCATCCACTGGAAATCGAAGAACACAGCCACGCCGACCTGGCCAATGCCTACGTCGCCGGTGCCTCGGGCCTACCGTTCGCGGTGCTGCGGGCCTACGCCGGTTCCGACCTGCCGAAGGTCAACCCGCTGATCAAAACCGTGACCTGTCCGTTTACCGGCGAAGTATTGGCCGCCGTTCCTTCCGTGCGCCCGGACATCACCGTGATTCACGCGCAGAAGGCTGACCGCAAGGGCAACGTATTGCTCTGGGGCATTCTCGGTGTGCAGAAAGAAGCGGCGCTGGCCGCCAAGCGTTGCATCGTCACCGTTGAAGAAATTGTCGATGACCTCAATGCACCGATGAACTCCTGCGTGCTGCCGACCTGGGCCTTGAGCGCGGTGTGCCATGTCCCCGGCGGCGCGCATCCGTCCTACGCCCACGGTTACAACGAGCGTGACAACCGCTTCTACCAGGCCTGGGACCCGATTGCCCGGGACCGCGACACCTTCACCGCCTGGATCAACGAGTACATCCACGGCTGCGCTGACTTCAGCGAGTTCCAGGCCAAGCTGGCCGCTGCTTCGGAGGCCAAATAATGACTTACACCACCAATGAAATGATGACCGTCGCCGCAGCCCGCCGTTTGAAAAACGGTTCGGTGTGCTTCGTCGGCATCGGCCTGCCGTCGAAAGCCGCCAACCTGGCGCGGCTGACTTCCTCGCCAGACGTAGTCCTTATCTACGAATCGGGTCCGATCGGTGCCAAGCCGAGCGTACTGCCGCTGTCGATCGGTGACGGCGAACTGGCGGAAACCGCTGACACCGTAGTCCCGACCGGTGAGATTTTTCGCTACTGGCTGCAGGGCGGGCGCATCGACGTCGGTTTTCTCGGCGCGGCGCAGGTTGACCGCTTCGGCAACATCAACACCACGGTCGTTGGCGATTATCACCAGCCGAAAGTTCGCCTGCCGGGTGCCGGTGGTGCGCCGGAGATTGCCGGCTCGGCGAAGAGTGTGTTGATCATCCTTAAACAGTCGGCGCGTTCGTTTGTGGACAAACTCGACTTCATCACCTCGGTCGGCCATGGCGAGGGCGGTGATTCGCGCAAGCGTCTGGGCCTGCCGGGCGCCGGTCCCGTTGGCATCATCACCGACCTGTGCATCATGGAGCCGGAAGCCGGCACCCATGAATTTGTGGTCACCGCGCTGCACCCGGGTGTGACCCGCGAGCAAGTGACTGCCGCCACCGGTTGGGCGATTCGTTTTGCCGAGCACGTTGAAAACACCGCCGAGCCTACCGAGATCGAACTCAAGGCGCTGCGGGATCTGGAAGCCCGCACCGCTGCGGCCCACGGCCAAGCACCCGGAGAAGCGTGATGCGTGACGTTTATATCTGCGACGCGATTCGCACCCCCATCGGCCGTTTCGGCGGTGGCCTTTCAGCGGTTCGCGCCGATGACCTGGCCGCCGTGCCGATCAAGGCGTTGATGGAACGCAACCCGTCGGTGGACTGGAGCGCGGTCGACGAAGTGTTCCTCGGTTGCGCCAACCAGGCCGGCGAAGACAACCGCAACGTGGCGCGCATGGCGCTGCTGCTGGCGGGCTTACCGGAAAGTATTCCCGGCGTCACGCTCAATCGCCTTTGCGCGTCGGGCATGGACGCCATCGGCACCGCGTTCCGTGCCATCGCCAGCGGTGAGATGGAGCTGGCGATTGCCGGCGGCGTCGAGTCGATGTCTCGCGCGCCGTTCGTGATGGGCAAGGCTGATGCCGCGTTCTCGCGCAACATGAAACTGGAAGACACCACCATCGGCTGGCGCTTTATCAACCCGCTGATGAAGGCCCAGTACGGCGTCGATGCGATGCCGCAGACCGCTGATAACGTGGCGGACGACTACGAAGTGTCCCGCGAGGATCAGGACGCTTTCGCACTGCGCAGTCAGCAGCGCACAGCCGTCGCGCAAGCCGCAGGATTTTTCGCTGAAGAAATCGTTGAAGTGCGAATTGCCCACAAGAAAGGGGAAACTGTCGTTACCCAGGACGAACATCCGCGTGCCGACACCACCCTGGAAACCCTGGCCAAACTGAAACCGGTCAACGGTCCCGACAAAACCGTCACTGCCGGTAATGCTTCAGGTGTGAACGATGGCGCGGCGGCGCTGATCCTGGCGTCCGCCGAAGCGGTGAAGAAACACGGTCTGACTGCCCGGGCCAAAGTGCTCGGCATGGCCAGCGCCGGCGTCGCTCCTCGGATCATGGGCATCGGCCCGGTGCCCGCAGTGCGCAAACTCACCGAACGCCTTGGTCTGGCCGTCAGCGATTTCGACGTGATCGAACTCAACGAAGCCTTCGCCAGCCAGGGTTTGGCCGTGCTGCGCGAACTGGGCATCGCGGACGACGCCCCGCAGGTCAACCCGAACGGCGGGGCTATTGCCTTGGGCCATCCGTTGGGCATGAGCGGTGCGCGTCTGGTGCTGACCGCGCTGCATCAGTTGGAAAAAATCGGCGGCAAGAAAGGTCTGGCGACCATGTGCGTCGGTGTCGGCCAAGGTCTGGCACTCGCCATCGAACGCGTCTGACCGCCGCCGACTAATAAGAACAGAGGAAAGCGAAATGACTGACAAGCCTGGTTACCGTCGTCCGAAGGAAGGCACCCAGCCGGAATACCTGCACCCGACCTACCAATCCACCAACAAACGTTCACCGTCCAAGCCGTTGGTGTTTTTGCCCCATTCGCTGTCGGAAATCACCGGTCCGACCATCGGCGCCGAGCGCATCAATGAGCAGGACAATGACCTGACCGCCCAGCACACGGGCGAACCTTTGGGCGAGCGCATCATCATTCACGGCCGCGTGCTGGATGAAGACGGCTTGCCGGTGCCGGGGATTCTGGTGGAGATCTGGCAGGCTAACGCCGCCGGTCGCTACAACCATGCCCGCGACCTGCACGATGCGCCGCTGGACCCGAACTTCACCGGCACCGGCCGCACCGTGACCGACGCCGACGGCTGGTATCAGTTCCAGACCATCAAGCCCGGCGCGTATCCGTGGGGCAACCACCACAACGCCTGGCGCCCGGCGCACATCCATTTCTCACTGTTCGGGCCGAGTATTCTGACGCGCCTGGTCACCCAGATGTATTTCCCGGGTGATCCGTTGCTGGCCTATGACCCGATCTACAACTGCGTACCCGATACCAGCGCCAAAGAGCGCTTGATCGCCAGTTTCGACCTGGAAAAAACCATTCCTTCCTATGCCCTCGGTTATCGCTGGGACATCGTCTTGCGCGGCCGCGAAGCCACGCCGATGGAGAAATAAGATGACGCTGAACGCGACCACGTCCCACACCGTCGGGCCGTATTACCACATCGGCCTGACCTGGCTGAACCGCGAAGACCTGACCGTCGCACAGACCCTCGGCCAACGGGTGGCGATCACCGGGCAAGTTGTCGATGGCAATGGCGATGTCGTCAACGACGCGATGCTGGAAGTCTGGCAGGCCAACGCCGCCGGCAAGTACGACCACCCCGAAGACGAACAGGACAAACCCCTGGACCCGAACTTCGAAGGCTTTGGCCGGGTGCCGGTGGATGCCGAAGGGCGCTTTCGTTTCACCACGATCAAACCGGGTACGGTTGAAGGTTTGAACGGCACGACCCAGGCGCCGCACCTGGTGGTGCTGGTGTTTGCACGCGGGTTGGTGAAGCACTTGCTGACGCGGATTTACTTTGACGGGGAGCCGGCGAACGTGGCGGATCCGTTGTTGGAGTGTGTGCCGGCGGATCGTCGCGATACCTTGCTGGCCAAGGCTGATGCGGCAGGTGTTTACCAGTGGAATGTGATTTTGCAGGGCACCGATGCGGAGACGGTGTTCTTCGATTATTAAGTAACGCTGTCCAACTGTGGGAGCGAGCCTGCTCGCGAAGGCGTCGTATCAGTCACCATCAATGTTGCCTGTGCCGACGCTTTCGCGAGCAGGCTCGCTCCCACAGGGCTATGTTGCGTTCAGCTAATGCATCTGCGGAACGGGACTGTTGCGAAGTGTGTCTAGACTCTCACTGTCCCCATTGAGTGAAAAACAATGACAACTACCACTGCTTCTACAGAGCACTACACCGGGGAAGAGCGCAGCAAGCGCATCTTCGCCATTGTCGGCGCCTCGTCCGGCAACCTGGTCGAATGGTTCGACTTTTACGTTTACGCCTTTTGCGCCATCTATTTCGCGCCGGCCTTTTTTCCCTCCGACAACCCCACGGTGCAGTTGGTCAACACCGCCGGTGTGTTCGCCGCCGGGTTCCTGATGCGGCCCATTGGTGGCTGGATTTTCGGCCGTGTGGCGGACAAGCACGGGCGCAAGAACTCGATGATGATTTCGGTGCTGATGATGTGCTTCGGCTCATTGCTCATCGCCTGTTTGCCGACTTACGCCAGCATTGGCGTCTGGGCGCCGATCCTGTTGCTGTTCGCGCGCCTGCTCCAGGGCTTGTCGGTGGGCGGCGAATACGGCACCACCGCGACCTACATGAGCGAAGTCGCCCTCAGGGGGCAGCGCGGTTTCTTCGCCTCTTTCCAGTACGTGACCTTGATTGGCGGGCAATTGCTGGCGGTGTCGCTGGTGGTGATCCTGCAACAATTCCTCACCGAAGATGACCTGCGTGCCTACGGCTGGCGGATTCCGTTCGTGGTCGGCGCGGTGGCGGCGGTGATTTCGCTGTTCCTGCGTCGTTCGCTCAAGGAAACCACCAGCAAGGAAATGCGCGAAAACAAGGACGCCGGCAGCATTCGTGCGCTGTTCCGCGACCATAAAGCCGCGTTCATCACCGTGCTCGGCTACACCGCCGGCGGTTCGCTGATTTTCTACACCTTCACCACGTACATGCAGAAATACCTGGTGAATACCGCCGGCATGCACGCCAAGACCGCCAGTTACATCATGACCGGCGCGCTGTTCCTTTATATGTGCATGCAACCGCTGTTCGGCATGCTCGCGGACAAGATCGGCCGGCGTAACTCGATGCTGTGGTTCGGTGCCTTGGGGACGCTGTTTACCGTGCCGATCCTGCTCAGCCTGAAAAGTGTCAGCAGTCCGTTCCTGGCCTTTGTGCTGATTACCGTGGCGCTGGCGATCGTCAGTTTCTACACCTCGATCAGTGGCTTGGTGAAAGCCGAAATGTTCCCGCCGGAAGTGCGCGCACTGGGCGTGGGCCTGGCTTACGCAGTGGCGAATGCGATCTTCGGCGGCTCGGCGGAATATGTGGCCCTGAGCCTGAAAGCCGTGGGCATGGAAAACTCCTTCTACTGGTACGTGACGGTGATGATGGCGGTGGCGTTCCTGTTCAGCCTGCGCCTGCCGAAACAGGCGAAATATCTGCACCACGACCTTTGATCTTTACCCGTGGGCCCCAGCGGCCCACGCCCTCAAGGATTGTTTATGAACCAGCGACCGAACAATCAATTGTTCGATGCCTATTTCACTGCCCGTGATATGCGCGACGTGTTCTGCGATCAGGGCCGGGTGCAGGCCATGCTCGATTTCGAAGCGGCGCTGGCCCGGGCCGAAGCGCGGGTCGGCTTGATTCCGCACAGCGCTGTCGCGTCCATCGAGGCGGCGTGTCAGGCCGGGCATTACGATTTCGCCGCCCTCGGTGAAGCGATCGCCACGGCGGGCAATTCGGCGATTCCACTGGTCAAGGCCTTGGGCAAACAGATTGCTGCGAACGATGTCGAGGCCGAGCGCTACGTGCATTTGGGCGCGACCAGCCAGGACGTGATGGATTCCGGTCTGGTGCTGCAACTGCGCCGGGCGCTGGAGCTGATCGAAAACGATTTGGCGCAACTGGGGGAAACCCTGGCGACCCAGGCCTGGCGCTACGTCGCTACGCCGCTGGCCGGACGCACCTGGTTGCAACACGCCACGCCAGTGACCCTCGGCATGAAGATCGCCGGTTGGTTGGGCGGGGTGACCCGCAGTCGCCAGCGTCTGCGCGAACTCAAGCCACGTTTGTTGGTGCTGCAATTCGGCGGTGCCTCCGGGACCCTCGCGGCCCTTGGCGATCAGGCCATGCCGATTGCCAACGCCTTGGCCGAAGAGCTGCAACTGACGCTGCCGGAACAACCCTGGCACACCCAGCGTGATCGCCTGGTGGAGTTCGGTGCGGTGCTCGGTTTGATTGCTGGCAGCCTCGGCAAATTCGGTCGCGACATCAGCCTGTTGATGCAGACCGAAGCCGGTGAAGTGTTCGAACCGGCGGCGCCGGGCAAGGGTGGTTCCTCGACCATGCCGCACAAGCGCAACCCGGTGGGCGCGGCGGTGTTGATCGGCGCGGCAACCCGGGTGCCGGGTTTGCTTTCGACCCTGTTCAGTGCGATGCCGCAAGAACACGAGCGCAGCCTCGGCCTGTGGCATGCCGAGTGGGAAACCCTGCCGGAGATTTGCTGCCTGGTGTCCGGCAGCCTGAAACAAGCGTTGCTGCTGGCCGATGGACTGGAAGTGGACGCAACCCGCATGACACGCAACCTCGACCTGACCCAGGGCCTGGTGCTGGCCGAAGCGGTGAGCATCGTCCTCGCCCAGCGGGTTGGCCGCGATACCGCGCATCATCTGCTGGAACACTGCTGCAAACGCGCGGTGGCCGAACAACGTCATCTGCGTGCGGTCCTCGGCGATGAGCCGCATGTGACGGCGCAACTGTCGGACGCTGAACTGGATCAATTGCTGGACCCTGCCCATTACCTCGGCCAGGCCCATACCTGGGTCGAGCGTGCCGTGGCTGAACATTTTGCGTTGACTGCCTGAAGGAGACTGCTGTGGCATTCGTACAACTCGCCGAGGGCGAACTACATTACGAACTCAATGGCCCGGACGATGCGCCGGTGCTGGTGCTGTCCAACTCGTTGGGCACCGACCTACACATGTGGGACGCGCAAATTGCGGCGTTCACCGAGCATTTCCGGGTGCTGCGTTTCGACACCCGTGGTCACGGCCAGTCGCTGGTGACGCCGGGGCCGTACACCATCGAGCAACTGGGCCACGACGTGCTGGCGCTGCTGGATGCGTTGCACATCGAGCGTGCGCATTTCTGCGGCTTGTCCATGGGCGGCTTGATTGGTCAGTGGTTGGGGGTCAATGCCGGCGAGCGGCTGAACAAACTGATCGTGTGCAACACAGCGGCGAAAATCGGCGATCCGTCGGTGTGGAATCCGCGAATCGAAACCGTGCTGCGGGACGGTCCGGCGGCGATGGTGGCCTTGCGTGATGCATCGATTGCGCGCTGGTTTACCCCGGACTTTGCCGAAGCCAATCCGGCGGCGGCGAAGAAGATCACCGACATGCTCGCGGCCACTTCGCCTGAAGGTTACGCAGCCAATTGCGCCGCCGTGCGCGATGCCGATTTCCGTGATCAGTTGTCCTCGATCAAGGTGCCGCTGCTGGTGATCGCCGGCACCGAAGACGCGGTCACGCCGCCGTCCGGTGGGCACTTTATCCAGCAACACGTGCCGGGCGCCGAGTACGCCGAGTTCTACGCCGCGCATCTGTCCAACGTCCAGGCCGGCGCCGCGTTCAGCGAGCGGGTGCTGGCGTTTCTGGCGAATCATTGAGGAAATGTTTGTGGACGAGAAACAACGTTACGACGAGGGCCTTGAAGTCCGTCGCGCAGTGCTCGGCGATGCGCATGTCGATCGCAGCCTGAACGCCTTGACCGAATTCAACTCGGAGTTCCAGGAAATGATCACCCGCCACGCCTGGGGTGACATCTGGACCCGCCCCGGCCTGCCGCGCCACACCCGCAGCCTGATCACCATCGCCATGCTGATCGGCATGAACCGCAACGAAGAACTCAAGCTGCACTTGCGCGCCGCCGCCAACAACGGCGTGACCCGTGGCGAGATCAAGGAAGTGATCATGCAAAGCGCGATCTACTGCGGGATCCCGGCGGCGAATGCCACGTTCCACCTGGCGGAATCGGTGTGGGATGAGTTGGGGGTTGAGTCGCGGGAGTAAGCGTCGGGGGCAATCACAGGGATTTGTGTTGATGCACAGATTCAATGTGGGAGCGGGCTTGCTCGCGAAGGCGGTGTGTCAGTCGGCATTGATGTTGCCTGACATGGCCCCTTCGCGAGCAAGCCCGCTCCCACAAGGTTTTCGGTGGCTTTAGACGGTGGCGACAATGAAAACCCGTTTGAACGGAAACAACGTGCGCCCGTCATGCTCTGGCGGGTAATGCTTATGCACGCGCATCAGGTAGTGATAAATGAAGCGTGTCAGTTCGTCTTCCTTGAGCCCCTGCATCACCGGGCGTAGCGCCGAGACCTTGACCCAGTCGTAGATCGGCGACTTGCCGTCCACCACCTGCAGCTGTTCGGTTTCCCAGATGTCCAGTGTCCGGGTGATCGGCGCGAGCCATCGGTAATAGTCTTCCAGCGACAGTAACGGTCGCGCGGCCATTTTCTGGCGCAGTTCCAGTGAGCCCAAGGGCGCGCCACCCGGACCACCTTTGTCGAGGGTTTCGAGCATCAGTTGATACCACAACGCATCCCGCCAGTCGGGCATGTGGGCGGCGAGGCAACCACCGGAATTTAGCTGGCCAAGCAACCCTGGCAGCAGCTGCTCGTGGCCGGTGACAAAGTGCAGCACTGCCGCAGCGAGCAGTAAATCGGCCGGTTGTTCCGGTTGCCAGTCCAGCAGATCGCAGTGTTTCCACAAGGCCTTGATGGGCAGGTTGCGGGCTTCGGAAAGCATTTGCTCCGAGCTGTCGACGCCCATCAATCGGGCCCGGGGCCAGCGTTTGGCAAGTAGCTGCGTAGCAATGCCGGTGCCGCAGCCCAGGTCATAGATGCATTTGGGGTGTTTGAGCTGGACGCGGTCGAGCAATTCATTGACCGGTCGTTGCCTGAGGCCGGAAAACTGCTGGTAAGCCTTGGCATCCCACCGGTTATTGCCCGGTGCGGGGTTGGGTCGAGTGATCATGAGGTGGTCCTCTGGTGATCAGCGGTGTCTTCCGATGACAGCCTGGCTAAGTCCTGGGACCCACAACAACAGATAACGGAAGCGGGGAGGGTTGAACAACACCTGAGTCCTGTCAGGTTTTTTTACTGTAATGGATGGGCGGCAAAGTGCCAGCCGAGCTGACGGGTGGCCGCCGATACACAATGTGGGAGCGGGCTTGCTCGCAAAAGCGGCGGCACATTAAACATCAATGTGCCTGACACACTGCCTTCGCGAGCAAGCCCGCTCCCACATTGGGTTCTGCCTTACAGCAGGCTGACCGGGTAGCTGACGATCAAGCGGTTTTCGTCGAACTCGTTATTGCTGAAGTCCCGGCGCATGGTCGAGTTGCGCCATTTGAAGTTCAAGTCCTTGAGCGTGCCGCTTTGCACCGTATAGCCCAGTTCGCTCTCGCGGCCCCATTCCTTGCCGTTGGTGATGGCGCCGGTGTGCACGTTGTCACCGCTGATGTAGCGGTTCATCAAGGTCAGGCCGGGGATGCCGAGGGCGACAAAGTTGTAGTCGTGGCGCAGTTGCCAGGAGCGTTCCCGGGCGTTGTCGTAGCTGTTGTTGTAACTGTCGTTGGCCAGGGTGCCGCCGCTGGTGCCGTTTACGCGCATCCAGGCGCTGTCGCCGGTGAGTTTCTGCAGGCCGACGTAGAAGGTGTTGCCGCCGTATTTGGCCGAGAACATCCCGGACCATGTCTTGTTGTCCAGCTCGCCGGCCCGGGCGCTGCCGTCGTCCTTGCCGTAGAAGAAACCGAGGTTGGCGCCCAGGGTCCAGTCGCCGAGAGGCTGGGTGTGGATCAGATTGACGAATTGCTGGCTGTAGATGTCTTTGAGTTCGGCGTTCCACAGGCCGATTTGGGTGTGCTTGTCGTTGAACACATATTCGCCGCCCTGGAAGTTGAAGCGGTCGGAGGTGAACGCCGCTTTGCCGACCATCGACATGTCGCTCATGCTGCTGTCGTCCCGTGGGCTGTTGGCGCGGAACTGGCCGCCGTAGAGCGTCAGGCCATCGATTTCCTTCGAGGTGATCTGCCCGCCACGGAAGGTTTGCGGCAAGGAGCGGCCGTCGTCCGAACGCAGGATCGGCAACACCGGCATCCATTCGCCGACCTTCACTTCGGTCTGGGACAGCTTGGCCTTGAACGCCACGTTGGTGCGGCCAAAGTTATCCGCCGGGCGCCCGTCGTGATCCAGCGGCAACAACTGCGTACCGCCGGTGCCCTTGCCGCCGTCGAGCTTCACCGAGTACAGCCCCAGCACATCCATGCCGAACCCGACCGTGCCCTGGGTGAAACCGGACTTGGCGTCGAGGATGAAGTTCTGTGTCCACTCTTCAGCCTTGCCCTGGGCTTTGGTCGGGTTGGTGAAGTTACGGTTGATGTAGAAGTTGCGCAGGTTGAGGTTGACCTTGGCTCCATCGACAAAACCCGATTCCTCGGCGGTGGCAGGCAGGGCGCTGCCGGCCAGTGCGGCGGCGATAAGGCTGGGAAACACGTACTGCGCGGTGGAAGGCTTCATGGGCTCGGGTCTCTCTAATTGTTAGGGGTGAAACGGGGCGCTGCCGCAACCTGAGGGTGCAGACACAAGGTTTGAAATCGTCGAGGAATCGGGCGGGATCAGCCGGACAGGGCAGGGCGCGGGGGCATGGTGTCGAACCTGTTGTTATTGGTTTTGTGGGGCGAATGGTGCGGGGGATGGGCGGAGGGATTCAATTGGGGGAAGCGGGTTTTGGGCGGTTATCGAACGTAAGATTGGCTTGAATTTTGGGGTGAATGTGCTGGCCTCTTCGCGAGCAAGCCCGCTCCCACAGGTGACCGTGTTCTCCCTGAAGGAACGCATTCGAATGTGGGAGCGGGCTTGCTCGCGAAGGCGCCAGACCAGACAACGCACACTTTCTGGCAGCCAACAAAAAGCCCACCAATCGGTGGGCTTCTTGTGTTCAAAGCGCTATCAGAACAACTTCAACTTCGGCGCTTCTTCTTTCAACGGCTCGTTCTTCGCCGTTTGTTCGTTCCAGCCACCCCCCAGCGCCTTGTACAGATTCACGGCACTGTTCAGCTGCGCCAGGCGGTCGGTGATCAGTGTCTGTTGGGCACTGAACAGCTGACGCTGGGCATCGAGGAAGGTCAGGTTGCTGTCGACACCAATGCGGTAGCGACGCTCGGCCAGACGGTAGTAGTCCTGGTTGGCGGCGACGAAATCACGCTGGGCTTGCAGCTGCTCGGTGTAGGTCTGGCGCGCGGCCAGGCCGTCGGCGACTTCCTGGAAGGCCGTTTGAATGGACTTCTCGTAGTTCGCCACGCCGATGTCTTTCTGGATTTTCGAGTAATCCAGGCTGGCGCGCAGGCTGCCGGCGTTGAAGATCGGCAGGTTGATCTGTGGCGAGAACAACCACGTCCCCGAACCACCCTTGAACAGACCGGACAAGTCCGGGCTCAGGGTGCCGGCATTGGCGGTCAGACTGATGCTCGGGAAGAACGCAGCCCGCGCGGCGCCGATGTTGGCGTTGGCGGCCTTCAGGTTGTATTCGGCCTGGAGGATGTCCGGACGACGTTGCAGCAAGTCCGACGGCAGGCCGGGTGGTACGTCGCTCAGCAGGTCATCAGACAAAGGCTTGGCCGCTTGCAGGTTGGCCGGGACGCCGGTGCCGAGCAGCAGCACCAGGCTGTTTTCGTCCTGGGCAACCTGACGGGTGTACTTGGCCAGTTGTGCCCGGGCGTTTTCCACCGAGGTACGCGACTGCGCCAGGTCCAGCGCCGAGGCGACACCGACTTCGTTGCTGCGCGAGGTGAGCTTGTAGCTCTCCTCGAACGCGCCGAGGGTGTCCTGGGTCAGCTTCAGCAGTTCCTTGTCGGCCTGCCAGGTCAGGTAGGCGTTGGCCACACTGGCCACCAGGCTGATCTGGGTACTGCGCCGTGCTTCTTCGGTGGCGAAGTATTTCTGCAGAGCCTCTTCGCTCAGGCTGCGAACCCGACCGAACAGGTCGAGTTCATAGGCGCTGATGCCGACGGTGGCCGAGTAGGAACTGGTGATGCCCGCCTGACCGGTTTGCGAAGCATCCGCCGGAACACGTTGGCGGCTACCGGTGCCATTGGCCGAAATGGCCGGGTACAGATCGGCGCGCTGGATGCGGTACTGCGCCGCGAAAGCGTCGATGTTCAGGGCCGCGACACGCAGGTCACGGTTGTTTTCCAGGGCGACCTGGATCATCTGCTGCAATGCCGGGTCATGGAAAAACTGCTTCCAGCCCTGTTCGGCCGCAGCCTGGCTCGGCGCCTGGGCCGGCGAATACGCCGGACCTTGCGGGAACTGATTCGCCACCGGTGCCGCGGGCTGCTGATAGTCAGGAATCAGCGAGCAGCCACCGAGCACGAAAGCGGCAACAGCTAGGGAGAGTAGCGACTTGCTCATTGGCCAGCCTCTTTAGGAGTTTCATTGGCGTCATCCTCATCAGCTTTATTGCGCTGGCCGATGGACGACACGGTGACGAAGAACAGTGGGACCCAGAAGATCGCCAGGATCGTGGCGGTGATCATACCGCCAATTACCCCGGTGCCAATCGCATGCTGGCTACCCGAACCGGCGCCGGTGGAGATTGCCAGTGGAACCACACCGAGAACGAAGGCCAGCGACGTCATGATGATCGGTCGCAGACGCATGCGGCAGGCCTCGATGGCCGCCTCGCGCAGGGACTTGCCTTGCTCATGCAGCGCCTTGGCAAACTCGACGATCAGAATGGCGTTTTTCGAGGCCAGACCGATGGTTGTCAACAGACCCACCTGGAAGTACACGTCGTTGGACAACCCGCGCAGGCTGGTAGCCATCAGCGCACCGATGATCCCCAACGGCACCACCAGCATGACCGCGATCGGAATCGACCAGCTTTCATACAGGGCCGCCAGACACAGGAACACCATCAGCAGCGACAAGGCGTACAACGCTGGGGCCTGGGAGCCGGACAGTCGTTCCTCGTAGGACAGGCCGGTCCAGGAAATGCCCACGCCCGCCGGCAGTTTCTTGGCAATGGCTTCGACTTCAGCCATGGCTTCACCGGTGGAATAGCCTGGCGCCGGAGCCCCGAGGATTTCCATCGCTTCCACGCCGTTGTAACGGGCCAGTTTCGGCGAACCGTATACCCACTCACCCTTGGCGAACGCGGAGAACGGCACCATGGTGCCCGCGCTGTTGCGCACATACCATTTCTTCAGGTCTTCCGGGCTCATCCGCGAGCCTGGCTTGCCTTGTACGTAAACCTTCTTCACCCGACCACGGTCGATAAAGTCGTTCACGTAGCTACTACCGAAGGAGATCGACAGCGTGCTGTTGATGTCGGAGAGGGTCAGGCCCAGGGCGCTGGCTTTCTCGTCGTCGATTTCCAGCTGGTATTGCGGCTCGTCGTTCAGGCCGTTCGGACGCACCTGATACAGCACCTTGCTCTGTGCCGCCATGCCGAGGAACTGGTTACGTGCAGCCATCAGCTTGTCGTGACCGATACCGGCACGGTCTTGCAGGAACACGTCGAAACCGGTGGCGTTACCCAGCTCCAGTACCGCCGGCGGGGCGAAGGCAAACACCATCGCATCGCGGAAGGTAAAGAAGTGCTGCTGGGCACGGCCTGCCAGGGCAAACACGCTGTTGTCAGCGTTACGCTCGCCCCATGGTTTGAGCATGATGAACGCCAGGCCGGAGCTCTGGCCGCGACCGGCGAAGTTGAAGCCGTTCACGGTGAACACCGAGGCCACCGCGCCGGACTCTTTCTCCAGCAGGTAGGAACGCATCTCGTCGATGACAACCTGGGTGCGTTCGGCACTGGAACCGGCCGGGGTTTGCACCTGGGCGAACAGTACGCCCTGGTCTTCTTCCGGCAGGAACGCGGTCGGGATGCGGGTGAACAGCCAGATCATGCCGACGATGATCAGCAGGTAAGCCAGCAGGTACGGGATCTTGTGCTTGAGCATGTTGCCGACACCGCGCTCGTAGCTTCTAACGCCACGGTCGAAGTTGCGGTTGAACCAGCCAAAGAAGCCGCGTTTCGGGGTGCCGTGCTCACCTTTCGGAATCGCCTTGAGCATGGTGGCGCAGAGCGCCGGGGTGAAGATCAGGGCGACCATTACCGACAAGGCCATTGCCGAGACGATGGTGATCGAGAACTGCTTGTAGATCACACCGGTGGAACCGCTGAAGAACGCCATCGGCAGCAGTACCGCCGACAGCACCAGCGCAATACCGACCAGCGCGCCCTGGATCTGCCCCATGGATTTCTTGGTGGCTTCCTTGGGTGACAGGCCTTCCTCGCTCATCACCCGCTCGACGTTTTCCACCACGACGATGGCATCGTCCACCAGCAAGCCGATGGCCAACACCATACCGAACATGGTCAAGGTGTTGATGCTGAAACCGAAGGCCGCGAGGATCCCGAACGTACCCAGCAATACCACGGGCACGGTCATCGTGGTGATGACGGTGGCGCGGAAGTTTTGCAGGAACAGGAACATCACCAGGAACACCAGCACGATCGCTTCGACCAGGGTTTCAACCACACCCTTGATCGATTCGGTCACCACCGGAGTGGTGTCGTACGGGAACACCACTTCCATCCCTTGCGGGAAGAACGGCTTCAGGTCGTCGATGGTTTTACGCAGGGCCTTGGCGGTATCGAGGGCGTTGGCGCCGTTGGCCAGTTTCACCGCCAGACCGGAAGCCGGTTTGCCGTTGAACTGCGCCGCGATGCTGGAGTTTTCGCCACCCAGACCGACATCGGCGACATCACCGACACGGACTTGCGAACCATCCTTGTTGACCTTCAGCAGGATCGCCTTGAACTGCTCGGCAGTTTGCAGACGGGTCTTGCCGATGATCGTGGCGTTCAGTTGCTGGCCAGGCATGGCCGGCAAGCCACCGAGTTGACCGGAGGAGATTTGAACGTTCTGCGCCGAGATCGCGGCACTGACATCGCCGGGGGTCAGGTTGTAGTTGTTCAGCTTGGCCGGGTCGAGCCAGATGCGCATCGCGTACTGGGCACCGAAGACCTGGAAGTCACCGACACCGGCGGTCCGGGAGATCGGGTCCTGCATGTTCGACACGATGTAGTTGGACAGGTCGTCCTTGGACATGCTGCCGTCTTGCGATACCACGCCGATGACCAGCAGGAAGTTTTTCACTGCCTTGGTCACGCGGATCCCCTGTTGCTGCACTTCTTGCGGCAGCAGCGGGGTGGCCAGGTTCAGTTTGTTCTGGACCTGAACCTGCGCGGTATCGGAGTTGGTGCCCTGCTCGAAGGTGGCGGTAATGGTCATGCTGCCGTCGGAGTTACTTTCCGACGAGACATAACGCAGGTTATCGATACCGTTGAGCTGTTGCTCGATGACCTGCACCACGGTGTCCTGCACGGTTTGTGCGGACGCGCCTGGGTAGGTTACCTGGATCGCAATGGCCGGTGGCGCAATGCTCGGGTACTGGTTAATCGGTAGTTTGAGGATCGATAGTGCCCCGACCAACATGATCACCAGGGCAATTACCCAGGCGAAAATCGGACGGTCGATAAAAAATTTCGACATGGTTTACTCCCCTTTGCCGCTGTAAGCCTTGTCAGCTGTTTGAGCGGGGGCCGGGTTCTTTGCGCCAACGTTGGTGGCTTCGGTGGGCTTGACTTCAATGCCAGGCTTGACGAATTGCAGCCCTTCGGTGATCAGGCGATCGCCCGCCTTCAGACCGTCTTCGATCAGCCATTGGCTACCGACGGTACGGCTGGCCTTGAGCTGACGCAGCTCGACCTTGTTGTCAGGACCGACGACCAGTGCGGTCGGGGTGCCTTTGAGGTCGCGGGTCACACCTTGTTGCGGAGCCAGGATCGCCGCGCTGTTCACACCGGATTGCAGCTGGGCGTGCACGAACATGCCCGGCAGCAGGGTGTGATCAGGGTTGGGGAACACGGCGCGCAGGGTCACGGAACCGGTGGTCTGGTCAACCGAGACTTCGGAGAACTCCAGTTTGCCGTCCTGCTTGTACTGGCTGCCGTCTTCCAGGGTCAGTTTGACCGCTGCGGAGTTGTCGCCAGCCTTTTGCAAGCGACCGCTTTCCAGTTCGCGGCGCAGTTCAAGCAGCTCGACCGAGGACTGGGTAACGTCGACGTAGATCGGGTCCAGTTGCTGGATGACGGCCATCGCGTCGGTCTGGCCGCTGGTGACCAGCGCGCCTTCGGTCACCGAAGAACGGCCGATGCGACCGGTGATCGGTGCGTAGACCTTGGTGTAGCGCACGTTGATCTGGGCGCTTTGCAGGGACGCTTCCGATTGCAGGCGATTGGCCGTGGCGGTGTCGTATTCCTGACGGCTGACGGCTTGCTCCTGGACCAGTTGCTTGTAGCGATCGGAGATCGACTTGGTCTGTTGCAGATTGGCTTCGGCGCTTTTCAGGGTGGCCTCATAGACCGACGGATCGATCTGATAGAGCTGCTGGCCAGCCTTGACGTCGCCGCCTTCCTTGAACAGGCGCTTGAGAATGATGCCGTTGACCTGTGGACGGACTTCGGCGATGCGGTACGCGCTGGTACGGCCTGGAAGTTCGGATGTCAGGGTAAAGGCTTGAGGTTGCAGGGTTACGACGCCGACCTGAGGGGCGGGAGGGGCAGGAGGAGCCTCTTCCTTTTTACATCCGCTGAGCAGCGATGCGAGGGCGACGGCGGTGACCAGAGCGGTAACAGCTGGCTTGAATTGCATGAAAATCCTCGGGTCAGGCGCGCAAGATGCGCACTAGAAATGTGGAAGGGTAAAAAATGTGCGCTGAGTGGATAAGTAGCTTGCTAAGGAATATACTTCGTTCATGGTTGTTTGTAAATACCTTGGCTGCGTACCCATACCGTTACAAAAGCCGTTCGAAGGTTTGAATTGTAGGCCGGGGACGACTCCCAAGAGCGCTCGCCCCACTTTTATTCAGCGGTTGTTCAGACATCGCTGAAGCATCCTGATTGAGGTTGTACTGCCATGGTCCGTCGTACCAAAGAGGAAGCTCAAGAAACCCGTAGCCAGATACTCGAAGCGGCAGAGAAAGCCTTTTATGAAAGGGGCGTGGCGCGCACGACGCTGTCGGACATCGCTACCCTGGCTGGCGTCACTCGCGGGGCGATCTACTGGCATTTCAGCAACAAGGCGGACTTGGTGCAGGCGATGCTCGATACCCTGCATGAGCCACTGGATGAAATGGCCAAGGCCAGTGAGAGCGAGCACGAGCTCGACCCGCTGGGCTGCATGCGCAAGCTGCTGACTCATTTGTTTCATCAAGTTGCCCTGGACCCGAAGACCCGACGCATCAACGAAATTCTGTTTCATAAGTGCGAATTCACCGATGAAATGTGTGACCTGCGCCAGCAACGTCGGGCGGTCAGCCTAGACTGCAATGTGAGAATTGCCCTGGCCCTGACCAATGCCGTGAACCGGGGGCAGTTGCCGGAAGATCTCGACACGGCCCGCGCGGCGATCAGCCTGCATGCCTACATCGACGGCATCCTGTACCAGTGGTTGCTGGCGCCGGACAGCTTTGAGCTGCACGCCGAAGCCGAGCGGTGGGTCGATACAGGGTTGGATATGCTGCGCTTGAGCCCCAGCCTGCGCAAATGAAACAAAATGCGTAATTGGAACAGGTTGTGTCAACACGCCAGGCGGCAGAAACAGCTTGGCTCACCTTCGCGTTGTGGTGTGCTTTTATATACGGACTAGTAGCAGGTTGATAGGTAGCGAGCTACGTATTTTGTAGGGATTTTGTTTCCGCCCTGTGAAGACCTGTAAAAAAGTGGAAAAAAAGCCCCGGCTCTTTCGAACCGGGGCTTTTTCATGACAGCAGGCGCAGCGTTTGCGCCGTCGGACATCCTTACAGCGTTGGATAGTCGATATAACCGACCGGACCCTTGGCATAGAACAGTTCCGGACGCGCTTCGTTAAGCGGTGCGTCGGCCTTCAAACGCGCAGGCAGGTCCGGGTTGGCAATGAATGGCACGCCGAACGCAACCGCATCAGCCTTGCCCTCAGCCAGCCAGGCGTTGGCGCTGTCCTTGGTGAAGCGCTCGTTGGCGATGTACGGGCCGCCGAAGGCTTCTTTCAATTGTGGGCCCAGGCTGTCGCCGGCTTCTTTCTCGCGGGAGCAGATGAAGGCGATGCCACGCTTGCCCAGTTCGCGAGCCACGTAGGTGAAGGTCTCGGACAGGTTGTCGTCGCCCATGTCATGGGAGTCGGCGCGTGGCGCCAGGTGTACACCGACACGGCCGGCGCCCCAGACTTCGATCGCGGCATCCGTCACTTCCAGCAGCAGGCGAGCACGGTTTTCCAGGGAGCCGCCGTAGTTGTCGGTGCGCTGGTTGGTGCTGCTTTGCAGGAACTGGTCGAGCAGGTAACCGTTGGCGCCATGGATTTCCACGCCGTCAAAACCGGCGGCTTTGGCGTTTTCGGCACCGACGCGATAAGCGTCGACGACGTCAGCGATTTCTTCGATTTCCAGGGCACGTGGGGTTGGATAGTCGGCCAGTGGACGAACCAGGCTGACGTGACCTTTCGGCTGGATGGCGCTCGGTGCAACCGGCGCTTCGCCGTTCAGGTACGACGGGTGGGAAACCCGGCCGACGTGCCACAGTTGCAGGACTATCTTGCCGCCGGCCGCGTGGACCGCTTTGGTCACGTTGGCCCAGCCACGTACCTGATCATTGGACCAGATGCCCGGGGTGTCCGGGTAACCGACGCCCATCGGCGTGACCGAGGTGGCTTCGCTGAGGATCAGGCCGGCCGAGGCACGTTGTACGTAGTATTCGGCCATCAGCGCGTTCGGCACACGGCCGTCGTCGGCGCGGCAGCGGGTCAGCGGAGCCATGATGATGCGGTTGGCCAACTCGAGGTCGCCCAGTTTGATCGGATCGAAAATAGTCGTCATGAAAATAGCTCTCTTTTGAAGATCAATTAGTAGTGGCAGGGGCCAGTTCGGGATCGCCGCTCTGACGGAAAGTAATGAGGGTTACCAGCAGGGCAAGTACCGCCAGTGCGGCAGCCGCGAGCGGCACGCTGGTCAGGCCGAAGCCGTGGGCGATGACGCTGCCGCCGACCCAGGCACCGAGTGCGTTGCCGACGTTGAACGCGCCGATGTTCAGGGTCGACACCAGGTTCGGTGCTGCTTTGCCGAAGGTCACCACGTTCACTTGCAGGGCCGGGACGGCGGCGAAGCATGCGGTGGCCCAGAGGAACAGGGTGATTTCGGTGGGGATCAGCGCAACGCTGGTCCAGGTCAGCACGGTGGACACCACGGCCATGGTGATGAACACACCGATCAGCGTCGCCGCCATGCCTTTGTCCGCGAGCTTGCCGCCGATGATGTTACCGACGGTCAGGCCCAGGCCGATGAGCATCAGGGTCCAGGTCACGCCGCGTGGCGAGACGCCGGTGATTTCGCCCAACAGCGGTGCCACATAGGTGAACAGGGTGAAGACTGACGCGGCGAACAACGCGGTCATGCTCAGCGACAGCCAGATCCCGGCGCCTTTGAGGGCACGCAGTTCAGCGCGCATGTCGAGTTTTTCTTCATCGCGCTTGGCGGGGAGGAAGCGGATCAGGCCGATCAGTGCAATCACGCCGATCACAGTCACCGCCCAGAAAGTCGAACGCCAGCCGGCTTGCTGACCGAGCGCGGTGCCGAGCGGTACGCCGAGGACGTTGGCCAGGGTCAGACCGGTGAACATCAAAGCCACGGCCGAAGCACGTTTGTTGGCCGGCACCAGGCCAGCCGCCACCACCGAACCGATACCGAAGAACGCACCGTGGCACAGGGCGGTGACCACACGGGCAAACATCAGCACGTTGTAGTCGCTGGCCAGGGCACACAGCAGGTTGCCGATGATGAAAATCCCCATCAACGCTACCAGTGCGGCTTTGCGCGGCAAGCGGGCGGTGGCCAGAGCCATGAACGGCGCACCGATGGCCACGCCCAGGGCGTAACCGGTCACCAGCCAGCCGGCACCCGGGATCGATACATCCAGGTCAGCCGCCACATCGGGCAGCAGGCCCATGATGACGAACTCGGTGGTGCCGATGGCGAAGGCGCTCAGGGCCAGAATGAGTAGCGAGAGGGGCATTGTTAATTCCTTGTCGGAGCGCTGAGCTCTTTGACGATGGCGTCGAGGGCCGCCTGGATCACGTCCTCGTTGCGTTTGAAGAAGTGCCATTGACCGGCTTTCTGGCTGCTGATCAGACCCGCACGTTGCAACGTGGCCAAATGCGCGGACACGGTCGATTGCGACAGGCCGCAGCGTTGATCGATCTGCCCGGCGCAAATGCCGTACTCGTGGTTGTGGATCTGTTCCGGGAACTGGACCTTGGGGTCTTTCAGCCAGATGAGAATGTCTCGGCGTACTGGGTGTGCCAGGGCTTTTATTATTTCGTCGAGGTCTAGGGTCATGGTGTGGGCTCGTGATGAGTAAAACGCTATATCGCGATGGGGCGAACTTTAAATCGCTATATCCCGATATACCAATATGATTTTGGTCTGACGACCGCATAAATCGGTATATCGGGTTATAACGATACGTTGGATGTCGATACGAATGCGCAGTGCTAAGCTGCGCCCATGAATTATCTCGCACATCTGCATCTCGGTGGCCAGCGCCCCGGTCAATTGCTCGGCAGCCTCTACGGCGATTTCGTCAAAGGGCGGCTGCAAGGGCAGTTCGACCCGGAGATCGAAGCCGCCATCCAGCTGCATCGCAGCATCGACGTGTTTACCGATCGCCATCCGTTGGTGGACATCGCCTTGTCGCGGTTTTCCGTCACCCGTCGGCGTTATGCCGGGATCGTCCTCGACGTGTTTTTCGATCATTGCCTGGCTCGGGACTGGACGCTTTACGCCGACCAGCCGCTGGCACTGTTTACGTCGGATGTGTACCGGGTGCTGTCCAGCGAGCCGCAACTGCCGGAACGCCTGGCGCAAATTGCACCGCACATGGTGGCGAATGACTGGTTGGGCTCTTATGAGGATTTCGAAGTGCTGGCGCAGGTGCTGCGGGGGATTTCCCGGCGCTTGAGCAAGCCTGAGGAACTGGCCGGGGCGATGCAGGAATTGCGGGGGTTGTATGAGCCGTTGAGCGAGGATTTCAGGTTGTTCTATCCGCAGTTGCAACAGTTTGCACAAACCCATGTGGGAGCGGGCTTGCTCGCGAAAGCGGACTGACATTCAACATTGCTGTCGACTGACACATCGCATTCGCGAGCAAGCCCGCTCCCACAGGGGATATTGTTTTGTCAGGGAGATCAGGATCAAGCTGCAATCGCGGGACGCATCGGGATTTGCTGTTTTTCCGGGATCGCCCCAAACAACGCCTTCTGCACCGCCTGCTGCGCCTCGAATGCCAGCGCCGCACGCTCGCGACCTTCGCACGCAATCGGCTTGAGCAGATGAATCTCCACATCCCCCCGATCATTGGCGAACAACCGCATCAGGTGCGAGAGCAGATCATCGTCGCCAATGAACGGCGCCAGCGCATCGATTTCCCCGTCACGCAAATAACGAATCGCCACCGGCTGCATCGCCACTTCCGCATCAATCGCCGCTGACAGTAGACGACCGTGGAAGGTACGCAGCGAGCGGCCATCGGTGGTGGTGCCTTCCGGGAACATCAGCAGCGGATGTTGTTGTTCCAAGTGATGGGTCATCTGTTTGCGGATCAACTGGCTGTCGCCCGAACCCCGGCGGATAAACAGGCTGCCAGCCTTGGCCGCCAACCAGCCGGCCACCGGCCAGGTGCGCACTTCGGCCTTGGACAGGAACGACAGCGGCGTGATCATGCCCAGCAGCGGAATGTCGGTCCAGGACACGTGATTGCTGACCCACAGCATCGGCGTCTTCGGTAGCTCACCGTGAACCGTTACGCGAAAGGGTAGGGCGTTGCTCAACCGCGCCATGAAAAACCGTGACCAGCGCTGACGCCGAACCATCGAATGAGCAATTCCCGCGCGTTCGAACAAGCCGAACACACTGGCCATGGTCAACCCCAACGCGACCACGAAAAGCACTCGCGCAATTCGCGCGTACACCCGAAGACGACTCATTACATGGCCGCCTTGAAGTGTTTGGCATAACGCGGGCAGAGTTCGTCGCGCTTGAGCAGGATGAACACGTCGGCGACCTGGAAGTCTTCGTCCCAGCACGGCTCGCCGCAGATCTTCGCGCCCAGGCGCATGTAAGCCTTGAGCAGTGGCGGCATTTCCGCGATCACGTTCGAGGGAATATCCAGGGTCGGCAGCGGCTTTTTCGGCTCTGCCCGCAGGTGCTCGGTGCACAGGTAACGTTCGCGCAGGCGCTGCATGATCGCGTGGGCCTGAATCCCGCCGTCCTGCATCGGGATGCTCGCGCAGCCCATCAAATAGCTGTAGCCGCCCTGGTTGAGGACTTCGGCCAATTCACCCCAGAGCACGGCGATGGTGCCGCCGTTGCGGTAGGCCGGGTCGACGCAGGTGCGACCGATTTCCAGGATCGGGCCTTTCAGAGAAACCAGGCCGTGGAGGCTGAATTCTTCTTCGCTGTAGAACTTGCCAAGGCTGCTGGCGGCGGTGTGGTCGAGCAAACGGGTGGTCGCCACCAAACGGCCGGTGTTCAAGTCACGCACGCCGATGTGGGCGCAGTGAACATCATAGTCATCCATGTCCAGACCGCGTTCCGCGCCTTTCAGCTTGGCGTTGAATTCGCCGCTGAACACGTTGAAGCGCAAGGCCTGGGCTTCTTGCAAGGCCTCGCTGCCGATCAGGCGTTCGGCTTGCAGGCGGCGTTCATTGCCGGTGTCGCTGATGCGGGCGATCTGAGTCATTGCGAATCTCCGTACGGGCCGGGCACCCGTCGTGGGTTGCAGCCGATCGACTTTCTTTATGCAGCCGTGTTGTGCAAAGTCAGGCTATGTAGCCCCGGTGTCATCGCCATGAAGCTTTGGTGATGCTTATATGACAGCCCACAAGGAGCCTCTTATGCCCTGGCAAACCCTGCTCAATCGCCGCGAACGCCTGCCCGCCAACGCTGACTTGGGCGAAGGCTTCGCGACCTTGTTGCATCAGTTGGGCACGGTCACGCCGTTCGAACTGGCGGTGGCCGGCGCACGCTTGATGGCGACGCCGGGGCTGGCGTTTCTGGTGGGTTATCAAGCGGCGTTGCGCGTGCTCTGGCCGAGCGCACCGCAGAGCCTCGGCGCCCTGTGCGCGACCGAACAACGCAGCCTGCGTCCGGCGGACATGCAGACCCGGCTCAAGGACCTGCGGCTGAATGGGCGCAAGGATTTCGTCACCGCTGGCGATGCGGCCGACTGGCTGCTGATTGCCGCCCGCAGCGAGGAGCCCGGTGAAAAGCCGCGACTGAGCCTGGCGGTGGTGTATCCCGGCGAACCGGGCGTGCGCCTGGAAAAACTTCCGGCCATCCCGTTGATGCCGGACATCAGCCATGGTCGGGTGTTTCTCGACAATGCTTTTTGCGAATTACTGGCGGGGGATGGCTGGGATGCTTACGTCAAGCCGTTCCGCACCCTGGAAGACATCTATGTGCTGAGCGCCATGACGGCGTGGTTGTATGGCGTCGGTCAGGACAGTGACTGGCCGCAAACTCTGCAACTGCGCTTGCTGGCGCTGTTGGCCGGGTGTGCTGAGGCCAGTCGCCAGGCGCCAAGTAGTGCGGCCGGGCATGTGGTGCTCGGAGGGTTGTTTGCGCAGTTCGATGGGCTCAAGGCTGAGGTGGATCAGGCGTTGGCGGGTGGGCCGCCGTTGTGGGCGGCGATGTGGCAGCGGGATCAAGCGGTGATGGATCTGGCGGCGGGGGCGCGGGGGAAGCGGCTGGCCAAGGCGTTGGCGGGATCTTCGCTGGATTGACTGGCCTCTTCGCGAGCAAGCCCGCTCCCACAGGGGATCTCCATTGCACACAAATATTGTGATCACTGAAGATCCCCTGTGGGAGCGGGCTTGCTCGCGAAAGCGGCCTCATAAACACTGAAAATGCCAAAACTGTAACCAACCTCAACTAGTCTCAGCAGGCCCTTCCCCCCGAGCACCCACCATGTTCAAAGGCGTGTCCCTTCTTTTCACACTCCTGCTCAGCCTGACGGCCCACGCCGAAAACTGGCCCGCCGAACAATGGTCGCAAGGCCCGGAAATGACCGGCCCGGCCCTTGATGCCCTGGAAACCTACGCCTTCCCGACCCGCGATGACGCCACGCGAACCGGCATCCGCACCGACGCCTTGCTGGTGATCCGCGACGGGCAACTGATCTACGAACGCTACGCCGGCGCGACCACCGCCGACACCCCGCACTTGACCTGGTCCATCAGCAAAAGCCTGATGGCGGCGGTGCTCGGCGTGGCGTATGGCGAAGGCTTGTTCTCGTTGCAGGACCCGGCGGTGAAGTTTTACCCAGCGCTGGAAAATCACCCGACGATCACCCTGGCCGACCTGCTGCACTGGGCGTCCGGGCTGGACTGGCAGGAAGACTACGAATACGCACCGCTGAAATCCTCGGTGGTGGCGATGCTCTACACCCGTGGGCATTCGAACATGGCGGCGTTCACCGCCGGGCACGATGAATATGCAGCGCCGGGCCAGGCGTTCCGCTATTCCAGCGGCGACAGCAACCTGCTCTCGGCGGCGCTGAAAAACATCGTCGGCCCGAGCCGTTATCCGGATTATCCGTGGACGGCGTTGTTCGAACCCTTGGGGATTCGCCATGCCGTTTGGGAAACCGACGCGACGGGTACATTCGTCGCCTCGTCCTACGCCTACCTCACTGCTCGGGATCTGGCGCGTGTCGGTTTGTTGATGGCCCGCGATGGACGTTGGGGTGATCGGCAATTGCTGCCCAAGGATTGGGTCGCGTTCAATCGCGAACCGTTTGCCGGTTATCGCGCCCATCAGGACGAGGCGGTGCCCGGCGGCCAGTGGTGGCTCAATCGCGCGGTGGATGGCGCGGAGCAACCTTGGCCCGATGCTCCAGCCGATACTTTCGCTGCGTTGGGGCATTGGGGTCAGGCGCTGTATGTGATTCCCAGTGAGCATCTGGTGATCGTCCGCTATGGCGATGATCGCGACGGCAGCTACCGGCACAACGAATTGCTCAAGCTTGCGCTGAAGGCGTTTGCCGGGAAGGGGCAGCCATGAGCCGCTTTATTCGCCGCCGTCCCTTTACCAGCGTTTTCCTGTTGCTGCTGATTTTGCTGTTCGGCTGGATCTGGCAGGAGCGAGTGGCGCTATGGGCGTTTCCGGACATCATCAGCGCCTACACCGCCAAGGAATATTGCTCGTGTCGTTACGTGATGAACAATGACGCCGGGTACTGCCGTGGCTACGTGAAGCAGTGGTTGCCCTTCAGCGGGTTTACCGATGATGAAGCGACCAAACGCGTGACGGTCAGCGGCATGGGGCGCAGCAATAGCGCGCAGTGGATCGGCGAGCGCCAGGGCTGCCGCCTGCAACCCTGATGGCAATGATGCTTTTTGTGGCGAGGGGGCTTGCTGTGGCGAGGGGGCTTGCCCCCGTTGGAGCGCGAAGCGCTCCCAAAAAACGGACAATGATTTCTTCCAGATAGATCGCGTATACAGGTTTTGCGACTGCTGCGCAGCCGAGCGGGGGCAAGCCCCCTCGCCACAAAAAGCAGGGTGTCAGTGACTGATGGTTTGCAACCCGTCTCCGCCCGGTTAAGGTTCGCTCAGGTTTATCTGCCCCCCGAGTGTCTATGTTCAACCGCTCCCTTTGCAAAACCCTCGCCTTCCTGCTGCTGGCCGGGGCCTCGCTGTCGGCCCAGGCCGATTGGTACCTGGACGGCGAGTCTTCGCGGCTGTCGTTCATCAGCACTAAAAACGCCAATATGTCCGAGGTGCAGCGCTTTCTGGTGCTGCACGGCAAGGTCGAGCCGACGGGCCTGGCGCGCGTGGAAGTCGAGATGGACTCGGTGAACAGCGGCATCCCGCTGCGTGACGAGCGGATGCGCAAGGACCTGTTCGAGATCCAGACTTTCCCCGAAGCGCTGATCACCGCGCAGATCGACCTGCGCCCGATCAACGATCTGGCACCGGGCGCGCAGCTGGAATTGCGTTTGCCGCTGACCGTCAACCTTCACGGCAAACAACACGAATACACCGCCGAACTGTTGGCGACCCGGCTCGATGACCGGCGCTTTCAAGTGGTGACCCTGGAGCCGCTGGTGATCAACGCTGAAGATTTCGACCTGGCCCCGGGGCTGGAAGGTTTGCGTAAAGTCGCCGGTTTGTCGGCCATCAGTCTGTCGGTGCCGGTGAGTGCGGTGCTGATTTTCACGGCCCGCTGACATGGCCGGTGCCGTATTTCCGTGGCGTGAAGGCAACCATTTCGAGTTGCTGATCGACGGTCCGCAGTTCTTTCCGCGCATGTTGGTGGCGATTGCCCGCGCCGAAGAACAGGTCGAACTGGAGCTGTATCTGGTGGAGGCGGGGGCCTGCGCCGAGGCGATGGTCCAGGCGCTGGTGCAAGCCGCCGAGCGCGGCGTGCGGGTGCGTTGCCTGTTCGATGACTATGGCAGCCTGGCGTTTACGCTGAATCTGCGCCAACGTTTGATGGCGGCGGGGGTTGAGCTGCGTTTCTACAATCGCCTGAGCTGGCGGCGTTGGGTCGGCAATTTTTATCGCGATCACCGCAAGCTGTTGTTGGTGGATCAGAACCTGGCGGTGGTCGGTGGCACCGGTGTCACCGACGAATTCTGGACGCCGGGCGAAGACACCAGCGAATGGCACGAAGTGATGGTGGAAATCAGCGGGCCGCTGGTGCTCGACTGGCAGTTACTGTTCGACCGCCAATGGATCGCCAACCGCCATCGCCGCGCCTGGAAACCCGCATCGCACTTCGGCCTGCCGCGTTTGCCTCGAGTGCCGTCCATGGGCGAGGGCATGGGCCGGGTCGCTTATGCCGACGCCCGCCAGCACCGGGACATCCTGCAGTCGCTGTTCCGCGCGTTGAACAGCGGCCAGAAACGTATCTGGCTGGCCACGCCGTATTTCCTGCCGACCTGGAAAGTCCGCCGCTCATTGCGCAAGGCTGCCGCGCGGGGCATCGACGTGCGCCTGCTGCTGACCGGACCGCGCACCGATCACCCGTCAGTGCGCTACGCCGGGCATCGCTACTACCCGCGGCTGCTCAAGGCCGGGGTGAAAATCTTCGAATACCAGCCGTGTTTCCTGCACCTGAAAATGGTGCTGGTGGACGACTGGGTCAGCATTGGTTCGTGCAACTTCGACCACTGGAACCTGCGCTTCAACCTGGAAGCCAACCTCGAAGCGCTGGACCCCGGATTGACGGCGGCGGTGGTAACGAGTTTCGAGAAGGACTTTGCGCTTAGCCAGGAAGTCAGCCTGGAGGCGTGGCAACGCCGACCGCTGTGGCGGCGGGTAAAGCAAAGGATTTGGGGATGGGTGGATCGGCTGGTGGTGAACCTGCTGGATCGACGCGGCTAATCGCTAACACCCCATGCCAATGTGGGAGCGGCGGTGCGACGATTCGACTTGCTCGCGAAGACGGTGTGTCATTCAAAATTGATGTCGACTGACACACCGCTTTCGCGAGCAAGCCCGCTCCCACAGGGGATTGGCGTCGGGCACAGAATTTGATTTCAACTCAAAACAACTGTGGGAGCGGGCTTGCTCGCGAAAGCGGCCTGACAGTCAACAGAGATGCTGAATGTGACGGCCTCTTCGCGAGCAAGCTTCGCTCCTACAGGGGGATTGGCGTCGGGCGCAGAATTTGATCGCTACCCGAAACAACTGTGGGAGCGAGCCTGCTCGCGAAGGCGGCTTAACATTCAATAAATACTTTGAATGACAGGCCTCTTTCGCGAGCAAGCTCGCTCCCACAGGTTTTGTGGCGTTTGGATAATTACAGCAGTTCAAAGCTCTGCTGCGTCACGTCCTGGGAGTCCAGGCCGATCTGCACGTTGAACTTGCCTGGTTCCGCGCCGTACTTGAGTTGGGCGTTGAAGAACTTCAGGTCGTCCTCGGTAATGGTGAAGTGCACGACTTTCTGTTCGCCGGCCTTGAGCATGACTTTCTGGAAGTTCTTCAGTTCCTTGACCGGGCGGATCATCGAGCCGGTCACGTCCTGGATGTACAGCTGCACCACGGTTTCGCCGTCGCGCTGGCCGGTGTTTTTCACCATCACGCTGGCGTCGAGTTTGCCGGTCTTGTTCAAGGTGGTCGACGACAGCGCCATGTCGTCCACGCTGAACGTGGTGTAGCTCAAGCCGAAACCGAACGGGAACAGCGGCCCGGTGGTGTCATCGAAATACTGCGAGGTGTAGTTGCCCGGTTTGCCCGGCGTGAACGGCCGGCCAATGCTCAGGTGGTTGTAGTAGGTCGGAATCTGGCCCACCGAACGCGGGAAGGTGATCGGCAGTTTGCCCGACGGGTTGTAGTCGCCGAACAGCACGTCGGCGATGGCGTTGCCACCTTCGGTGCCGCTGAACCAGGTTTCCAGAATCGCGTCAGCCTGCTCTTTCTCTTCGAGAATCGACAGCGGACGGCCGTTCATCAACACCAGCACCAGCGGTTTGCCGGTGGCTTTCAGGGCCTTGATCAGCTCGCGCTGGTTGGCCGGGATGTTCAGGTCGGTACGGCTCGACGATTCGTGGGACATGCCACGGGATTCGCCCACCGCTGCTACCACCACGTCAGCATCCTTGGCGGCTTTCACCGCTTCGTCGATCAGCACTTGGGCCGAGCGCGGATCATCCACCACTTCCGGGGCATCGAAGTTGAGGAAGTTGAGGTAATCGAGGACCTTCTTGTCGCTGGTGATGTTGGCGCCACGGGCGTAGATCAGCGTGGCTTTGTCGGCCACGGCGGCGTTCATGCCGTCGAACAGGGTCACCGATTGCGCCGGCTTACCGGCGGCGGCCCAGCTGCCCATCATGTCGATCGGCGCTTTGGCCAATGGACCGACCAAGGCGATTTTCGCGGTTTTCTTCAGGGGCAGGGTGTCGTTCTGGTTTTTCAGCAACACCAGGCTGCGGCGCGCCACGTCGCGAGCTTCCGGACGGTGGAGGCGGTTTTCGGCATACGTATCGGCCGGGTCATCCTCGGCCTTGCCGATACGCAGGTACGGGTCCTTGAACAGGCCCATGTCGTACTTGGCTGCCAGCACCTCACGCACGGCGTTGTCGATGTCCTTCTGGTCGATGTCGCCCGACTTCAACAGCCCCGGCAGCTCTTTGCCGTAGAGGGTGTCGTTCATGCTCATGTCGATGCCGGCCTTGATCGCCAGCTTCGCCGCTTCACGACCGTCCGCCGCGACGCCGTGCTTGATCAGCTCGAAAATCGCCCCGTGGTCACTGACCGCCAGGCCCTTGAAGCCCCATTCCTTGCGCAACAGGTCGTTCATCAGCCAGGTGTTGGCGGTGGCCGGCACGCCGTTGATCGAGTTCAGCGCAACCATCACCCCGCCAGCGCCGGCATCAATCGCGGCGCGGTAGGGTGGCAGGTAGTCCTGGTACATCTTGACCGGGCTCATGTCGACCACGTTGTAGTCGCGACCGCCTTCGACCGCGCCGTACAAGGCGAAGTGCTTGACGCTGGCCATGATGCTGTCGGCCGCATTGGCGCCCTGGCCCTGGAAGGCCTTGACCATCACGCCCGCAATGCGCGAGACGAGGTAGGTGTCTTCACCGAAACCTTCGGAAGTCCTGCCCCAGCGCGGGTCGCGGGAGATATCGACCATCGGCGCGAAGGTGATGTCGAGGCTGTCCGCCGCGGCTTCCTTGGCGGCGATGCGCCCGGAGCGTCCGATGGCGTCCATGTCCCAGCTCGACGCCAGGGCAATCGGGATCGGGAAAATGGTGCGGTGGCCGTGGATCACGTCGTAGGCGAAGAACATCGGGATCTTCAACCGGCTGCGCATGGCCGCGTCCTGCATCGGACGGTTTTCCGGGCGGGTGATCGAGTTGAACGTGCCCCCGATGTTGCCAGCGGCGATTTCCTTGCGGATCAGCTCCCGAGGCATTTCCGGGCCGATGCTGATCAGGCGCAACTGGCCGATTTTTTCATCGAGGGTCATTTGCTTCATCAGGTTGCTGATGAAGGCGTCCTTGTTCTCCAGGGGTGCGGGGGTCGTGGCGGCCAGTACGTTATGACTGGCCAGACTGACGAACAGGCCCAGCAAACACAGCTTCTTCATGAATAGTTTTCTCAAAGGCCTAAACGGCAGTGGATACGCGCCGGTCAGCCAAAATTTAGGGAGCGACTATTGTTGTTCGGGCGTTGTTCAGGAAAATGCAGCACACTTCTGAACTCTTTTTCGCGCAGGGCATCTTTTAGCCCATTGGCCCGATGCAATCCAGTGGTGGCGGCAGATTATGCCTCATCCGCCGGGTTTGAAGGCCGCAGGTTGTTTTTCAACGGAATGTGCACGGGAGCATCACCTACATGAATGTTCGACTCAACTATCGTTCGAGCCTGCAAGTTGCAGCGCTGATGCTGCTGACCACGCTGCTGGCCGGCTGCGGCATCAACAACATCCCGACCCTGGATGAACAAGCCAAAGCCGCCTGGGGCCAGGTGCAGAACCAGTACCAGCGCCGCGCCGACCTGATTCCCAATCTGGTGGAAACGGTCAAGGGCTATGCCAAGCACGAAGAAGACACCCTGACCGCCGTGATCGAAGCCCGGGCCAAGGCAACGTCGATCCAGGTCGATGCCAATACGTTGGACAATCCGGAAAAACTCAAGCAGTTCCAGCAAGCCCAGGATCAGCTGACCGGTGCCCTGAGCCGTTTGATGGTGGTGTCCGAACGCTACCCGGACCTCAAGGCCAACCAGAACTTCCTGGCGCTGCAATCGCAACTTGAAGGCACCGAAAACCGCATCGCCGTGGCCCGCCGGGACTTTATCCTCGCGGTGCAGAAGTACAACACCGAAATCCGCACCTTCCCCGGTCGCCTGTGGCACAGCGTGATGTACAGCGATTTGCCGATCCGCGAAACCTTTGAGGCGACCAGCCCGGATGCTGAAAAAGCGCCGCAAGTGAAGTTCTGATCGACGCCGCTTAATGGCGGACGAGTAACCCCATAGGAGCAGCCTTCGGCAGCTCCTACGGGAGGTGTTGATGGCGGTACACGGATGAGGTTGCCAATGCGCGTGTTGAAGATGGGCCTGGTGCTGTTGCTCTGGGTGGTTGCGATCACGGCCCAGGCCGAGTTGAAGTTCCCGCCGCTGACCGGGCGGGTGGTGGACAACGCGCAGATGATCGAGCCAGCGGTGCGCGAGCAGTTGACCCAGCAACTCCAGGCCCACGAAACCGCGACCGGCGAGCAATTGGTGGTGGTGACGCTGCCCGATTTGCAGGGCACCGACATCGCCGATTTCGGTTATCAACTTGGTCGCGCCTGGGGCATCGGCCAGAAGGACAAGAACAACGGCGCGCTGCTGATCGTCGCTCGGGATGAGCGCAAGCTGCGCATCGAAGTCGGTTACGGCCTGGAAGATCGCCTGACCGACGCCCAGAGTTCGGTGATCATCAACCAGGTGATCACCCCGGCATTCAAGACCGGCAATTTCAGCAAGGGTATCAGCGATGGCGTCGCGGCGATGCTGGTGGTGTTGGGCGGCAGTTCGCTGGACGAGCCATCGACTGTCTATGAGCCGCGAGGTGATGAGGACAGCGATTTCGTTTCGCGGCATCCCGGCGTGTTCATCTTTTTGGTCATGTTGTTCATCCTGACTATTTTCGTCCTGCAAATGCTGGGTATCCTGCCGGCCGGCCGGGGTGGCTCCGGTGGTTCGAGCGGCGGTTTCGGCGGTGGAGGTTTCGGCGGCGGCGGTGGAGGCGGTGGGGGCTTCAGCGGCGGCGGGGGCAGTTTTGGGGGCGGCGGTTCGTCGGGCGGCTGGTGAGAATAATAATGAACGAGCATTTTTAACCATGGCATTACTGACTGAACACGAACAACGCAAAGTCGCCGAGGCGATCGCCCGGGTCGAGCGCGAAACCGACGCCGAGCTGGTCACCGTGCTCGCGGCCCGCGCCGATGACTACGCGTACATCCCGTTGCTGTGGGCCAGTTTGCTGGCGCTGGTGGTGCCGGGTGTCGTGCATTACCTGACTGGTGCGCTGACCATGCACAGCCTGTTGCTGGTGCAATGGGCCAGTTTTATCGTGCTGTGCCTGGTGTTTCGCATTCCCAAAGTCACCACCCACCTGATTCCGCGTCGGGTTCGCCACTGGCGTGCGTCGAACCTGGCGCGCCGACAGTTTCTGGAGCAGAACCTGCATCACACCGTCGGTGGTACCGGGATGCTGATTTTTGTCTGCGAAGCCGAGCGTTACGTGGAAATCCTGGTGGACGAAGGTATTTCCAAGCGACTGGATAACAAGAGCTGGGACGCGATCGTCGCGGCGTTCACCCAACAGGTGAAACAGGGGCAGACGTTGCAAGGGTTTGTGACCTGCATCGAAGCGTGCGGCGAATTGCTCAAGGTGCATGTGCCGGTGACGCAGGTGAGGAATGAATTGCCGAATCGGTTGGTGGTGTTGGGGTAGGGGCGGATTTTTTCGTTCTGCTTTAGAACCACCCCTCACCCCAGCCCTCTCCCCAGAGGGGAGAGGGGGCCGACCGATTTGTTCTTTCGAGCTGCATCGACCTGAAAAACCGGTGTCGAACTCAGGATTTGAAAAGCCCCCGATCGGCTCCCTTTCCCCCTCTCCCCTCTGAGGAGAGGGGGCCGACCGATTTGTTCTTTCGAGCTACATCGACCTGAAAAACCGGTGTCGAACTCAGGATTTGAAAAGCCCCCGATCGGCTCCCT
>NZ_JBIWEL010000002.1:99855-210522 GCF_044762525.1 Pseudomonas sp. NPDC096950
CTTTCCCCCTCTCCCCTCTGAGGAGAGGGAGCCGACCGATTTGTTCTTTCGAGCTACATCGACCTGAAAAACCGGTGTCGAACTCAGGATTTGAAAAGCCCCCGATCGGCTCCCTTTCCCCCTCTCCCCTCTGAGGAGAGGGAGCCGACCGATTTGTTCTTTCGAGCTACATCGACCTGAAAAACCGGTGTCGAACTCAGGATTTGAAATGCCCCCAGTCGGCTCCCTTTCCCTCTCTCCCCTTTGGGGAGAGGGTTGGGGTGAGGGGTGGTTTTCAAACCGTTCGGTAAATAACAGCGTGTCCCAAACCCGTATCCCCCCTAAAATACCCGCCATTCCCCGATTTGCACCGCCCGAGGCCGTTTTGCCCATGTCTGTCACCGCCACTCCCGCCAGCCTCGCGCCGGATCACCACGCCCAGTTCATCGATCTGCTGCAAACCAGCCTCGACGCCAACGCCTTCATCAAACTGGTGCTGGCCAAGTACGTCGGCGCCGAAGTGGATTTGCAGCGGCTGATCATCAAGCAACTCACGGTCAAGGATCAGCCTTGCCTGTCCTTCGTCTACCGCTACAAGACCCGCGACATCACCAAGAATTTCCCGCTGGCCGAAGGCGTGGCGACCATCGCCGCGCTGTTGCCCGAGTCGTTCAAAAATGCGCATTTACTGTCCCTGACCGACGAAGCCCAGCTCGAATACAGCAAAAAGGGCAAATCTTCGCTGTTCAAGAGCAAACCCCAGCAATTGCGCGAAGTGCCGTCCGCCGAGCATAACCGCGAGAAAAACCGTTTCCTCGACCTGAACCGGCCGTTCCTCGCCGACCTGGGTGTGACCAACAGCAAGCACGAACTGATCCCGGCGATGTCGCGCAAGTGGAAGCAGATCAACAAGTTCATCGAAGTGTTCAGCCACGCGCTGACCACCTCGCCGCTGGCGCTGGACAAACCGGTGCGGGTGGCGGATTTCGGATCGGGCAAGGGTTACCTGACGTTCGCGATCCACGACTACCTGCGCAACACCTTGAACGCTGAAGGTGAAGTCACCGGCGTCGAGCTGCGTGAAGAGATGGTCAACCTGTGCAACGCCGCAGCGGCGACGCTGGAACACCCGGGGCTGGTGTTCAAATGCGGCGACGTGCGCAGCGTGGCACCGAGCGAACTGGACGTGATGATCGCGCTGCATGCCTGCGACATCGCCACCGACTACGCGATCCACACCGGTATTCGCTCCGGCGCATCGATCATCATGTGCTCGCCGTGCTGCCACAAACAGATCCGCCTGCAAATCCAGAGCCCGGCGCTGCTCAAGCCGATGCTGCAATACGGTTTGCACCTGGGCCAGCAGGCGGAAATGGTCACCGACAGCCTGCGCGCGTTGTTCCTTGAGGCCTGCAGCTACGAGACCAAGGTGTTCGAGTTCATCTCACTGGACCACACCAACAAGAACAAGATGATCCTGGCGGTCAAACGCGCCGAGCCGGTGGACCCGGCGCAGTTGTTGGTGAAGATTCAGGAATTGAAGGATTTCTATCAGATCACCGAGCATTGCCTGGAAACCTTGCTGCGGGCTGACGGCCTACTCTGAACCTGTGGGAGCGGCGGTGCGACGATTCGACTTGCTCGCGAAGGGGCCATCACATTCAACATCTTCGTTGACTGTCAGTCCGCCTTCGCGAGCAAGCCCGCTCCCACATTGGGTTTTATGGCGGTCTTGCGGCCCAACATCACCGTCACGATTACCCCAGCCGCAAACAGCCAGGTAATCGGCTCGATGTGTTCGCCGAAGAACAGCGCCGAAAATGCAATCGTGAAGAAGATCTGCAGCAACTGAATCTGACTGACCCGCGCAATCCCGCCCATCGCCAATCCGGCGTACCAGGCAAAGAAACCGATGAACTGCGAAAACAGCGAGACGTAGCCAAACGCCCACCAGGTCTTGGCCGAAATCTCGCCCTGATGCTGCAACGCCAGGTACGTTACCGGGCCGATCAGCAGCGGCGTCGACAGCACCAGCGCCCAGCAGATCACCTGCCAGCCGCCCATTTCCTTGGCCAACCGGCCGCCCTCGGCGTAACCCAGGCCACCCACGGCAATCGCCCCGAGCATCAGCAAATCACCGGCCTGAATACTCCCGGCACCGCTGATCAGCGCATACCCGAGCACCAACGCACTGCCCAGCGCGGCGCAGGCCCAGAAGGCTTTCGATGGACGTTCATGGGATAACCACGCGGCGTACAGCGCCACGCACAGCGGTTGCAGGCCGTTGACCAGTGCGCCGTGGGACGCCGGCAACGTTTGCATCGCCCACGCCGACAACACCGGGAAACCGAGAATCACCCCGGCGATCACCAGCGTCAGCCCCTTGACCTGTTTCCAGGTCGGCCACTTCTCCCGTCGCCATAGCAACAACAACGCCGCCGGCACCGCCGCAAACAGCGCACGGCCCAGACCGTTGAGCAGCGGATGGATTTCCTGCACGACGATCCGTGTGAAGGGCAGGGTGAGGCTGAAGATGACGACGCCAAGCAGGCCGAGGGCCATGCCGGTGTTTTCGCGCGAGGACATGAGGGCAACCAGAGTCGAGGGTGGCGGGAAGAGTGTTCATCTAGCCATAAACATTGGGTTTGCCTCTGTTACAGCTAGGCGCAGAGTTATCCGTACAGTTTGAGGACGCCTTCGCGAGCAAGCCCGCTCCCACAGTTGACCGAGTTGCCCATGGGAATACGGTCAACTGTGGGAGCGGGCTTGCTCGCGAAGAACGATATCGCCGTAGTAGCTGGTTATTACCCGACCCTGCGGATAAGGACTACCTTGATTACTCCTGCACGCCCACGTATTCCCAGAGGAGTCCTCCCCATGGCTGCCAAGAAAATTCTGATGCTGGTCGGCGATTACGTCGAAGACTACGAAGTGATGGTGCCGTTCCAGGCGCTGCTGATGGTCGGGCACACCGTGCACGCTGTGTGCCCGGACAAATCCGCCGGCCAGACCGTGCGCACCGCGATCCATGACTTCGAAGGCGACCAGACCTACAGCGAAAAACCCGGTCACCTGTTTGCCCTGAACTTCGACTTCGCCAAGGTGAAAGCCGCCGATTACGACGCGCTGCTGGTGCCGGGCGGTCGTGCACCGGAGTACCTGCGCCTGAACGAAAAAGTCCTGGAACTGGTACGAGATTTCGACAAGGCCGGCAAGCCGATCGCCGCCGTGTGCCACGGGGCGCAATTGCTCGCTGCGGCGGGGATTCTTGAAGGTCGCGAGTGCAGCGCCTACCCGGCCTGCGCGCCGGAAGTTCGCCTGGCTGGCGGTACGTTCATCGATATCCCGGTGACGGAAGGCCACGTTCAAGGCAATCTGGCCACTGCTCCCGCCTGGCCGGCGCATCCGAGCTGGCTCGCCGGTTTCCTCGGCTTGCTGGGCACCAAAATCACGCTGTAACGAGGGACGTTTCCATGTGCGAGCTCTACGTCAAAGCCGATCCGATCCTTTACGAATCGCGCTCCCGCTCGCTGCGCATCTGCGGGGTGGTCACCACCCTGCGGCTGGAAAATCAGTTCTGGGACATCCTCAGCGAAATCGCCGAAGTCGACGGCATGACCACCAACCAGTTGATCGCCAAGCTGTATGAAGAGGTGATGGACTACCGCGGGGAAGTGGTGAATTTCGCTTCGTTCCTGCGGGTGAGTTGTATGCGGTATTTGAGTCAGCGGCGGGTGGTTGCGCCGGAGTTGTCGGTGGTGCGCACAGCGGTGAAATAAACGGAACCGCATCGACCCTTTCGCGAGCAGGCTCGCTCCCACATTGGAATGCTTTCCACCTGTGGGAGCGAGCCTGCTCGCGAAGGGGCCCGATAGGCCAATACAAATCCCGGATCAGAAGAACCGCGTCACACTCACCTTGGCATTGCGCCCCTGGCTATACGCCCGATCCCCACTCAACGCCGGTCGATAATCTTCATTGAACAAGTTATCCACCGTCAGATTCACCTCAGTCCCCTTCAGATAAGCCTGCTGCGGTTTCCAATTCGCAAACAACCCCTGCACGTTGTAGCGATCGTTGGCGTACTGGTCATAAAACACATCACCCACGGTGTTTTTGCCCGAACCATAGTTGTCACTCGGCAACCGGTCCGTCTTGCGCACAAACTCACCCTGCCAACCGACCTGCGCATCCCAACTCGGAATCTTCACGCCCAATACGGCGATCCATTTCGGCGGCGGTACGTCGCGGGCCCAAACGTCCGGGCCCCACGGGTTGGTGTAGGCGCCTTCGTGTTTGCCGGTCATCCACGAGTAGGACAGCGAGCCGAACAGGTACGTGGAGTCGTAGAAACTTTCCACTTCGAAGCCCTTGATGGTCAACCCGCCGATGTTGCGGTAGTTGCCCATCGGGCCTGAGCCCTTGCAGTCGGAGGCGATAGTGCCGCCCTTGATCGACTGGTTTTCGCAACCGACGCCGGTGGCCTTGAAAATCTCGTCGTCAATCTTGTTGCGGAACAACGTGGTGCGGATTTGCACGTTGTCGTGGTCCTGGAACACGTTGGCAAAGTTGCTGATGTTACCGGCGCGCCACCCGGTGATGCGTTCCGGGTCGAGGTCGACGCTGGTGGCGGTGCGGCTGCCGAGGCCCTGGACTTCGTACTGCTCGTCGATCACCGGCGCGCGCTAGGTTTTGCTGTAGTCGACGAAGAACCCGACGTCCGGCGTGACCCGCCAGAACGCCGACAGTCGTGGCGACCAACCGGTGTAGGTGCGGTCGCTGTAATCGTGGCCGATCGCCGGGTCCGGGTTGTTGTAATACGGCGCGTCGTTGGCCTCGCCACGGTTGCGCACATGGTCGTAGCGCACGGACGGCGTGAGGGTGAAGTCGCCCAACGTGATCGCGTCTTGCAGGTAGGCGCTGTTGGTGTCGACTTTGCCCTGGGGCATGAAGCTCGGCTGGAAATCGCCGTAGTTGTACTTCGGCACGTCGTAGGTTTTGCCCGGCATCCACATCTCGGTGTCGCGGCTGTGCTTGCGGATCTGGATGCCGCTGGTCACCGCGTGCGCCAGGACGCCGGTATCGAACAGGCTGATGTTGCTCGCCTCGACAATCCGGTCCTTATAGGCGGTGTCCATCTTGCGCCCGCCGGTAGACGTCTGGAAAAACGCCGTGGCATCGCGTTCGTCGGTCTGGTCGGTGTTGGACTCCGAGTAGCTGAGCTTGAAGTCGATCAAGCGGTTGTCCAGCGGCTGGTACTGGTACTTGGTCGACCAGGTGGTATCGACGGTTTCGCGGTTGGCCAGAAAGCGCCGCAAGGCATTTTCGTAGCCGTATTGCTTGATGTTGTCCTTGCTCGGCGGCGTCGGATAGCTAGCGGACGAGAAGGGCGTCCAGCGCTCGCTTTGGGAGCGCGAGTACGACAGGCCGACGCTGTGTTCATCATTCAGGTGCAGGTTGAATTTGAGCAACTGGCCGTCCAGATCCTGGGCGCTGTTGGGCAGGCGCTGGGGATTGATCGGGTAGCTGTGGTCCGGATCAGGCGGGGTGCCGGCGAGTTTCATGTCGTCGCCATCGCGCTTGGTCAGGTACACCAGCGCATCGGCGCGACCGTCGTCGGTACGGCCGAACACCGCGCCGCTGTAAGTCTGTTGATGGTCGTTGCTGGCGTAGCCGTATTTGATCATGGCGCCGCTGTTGCGACCCTCTTGCAACAGGTCCGGGGCGTCCTTGGTTTCCATGTGCACGGTGCCGCCGAAACCGCCGTTGCCGGTGAGCATCGAATGCGGGCCTTTTTCCACTTCGATGCGTTTGATCAGCTCCGGCTCGATGAAAATCGTGCCTTGCTGATACCGCTCGAAACCGCTTTTGGTCGCGCCGTCCACGGTCAGCGGCACGTCTTCGGCGTCGCCCAGGCCCCAAATGTTGATGGTCTGGCCGCCGGGTTTCATCGAGCCGCCCATGCTCACGCCGGGCAGGGTCGCCAGCAGGCTGGGGATGTTGCTCGGTTGGTGGCGGTCGATGTCGGCCTGGGTCAGGGTCGAACGACCGACAGTGCTGGAGTCCACTTCGGTGCCGCTGCCGATCACGCTCAAGGCGTCGAGCTGGATGCCGTCGCTGCTGCTGGTCACCGGTTCTTCGGGACGCACGACGTAGGTCTGGTTGATCTTGATCAGGCCGAATTGACTGTTGTCGAGCAACTGGCGGATCGCCGCTTCGGCGCTGTAATCGCCATCAATCGCCGGGGCCTTGAGGTTGCGCAATTGTGCTTCGTCGAACAGCAACTGGATGTTTGCCTGCCGGGCAATCTGGCTCAACGACGTGGCCAGCGACTGCGCCGGCAAGTGCAGATTGATGGACTCGGCGTGGGCTTGCAGGCTCAGCGTCAGGCAGGCGGCGAGCAGGGTCGGGCGAAGGCAGGCGAGCGGATAAGTCGAAGACGCGCGAAACATTGAATCCCCCAGGGCGGCGAAAAAGGCCAAAAAGGCCTGCGTACACAACGCAGACCGGAGGAAGACGCGGCAGGCAAAAAAAACCTCACATGCGAATGCAAAATATTCTCATGTGAGGTTTTTTCAGCGCGCCTCGATCCGTATCTGGCCGTCGGTGAGGGCGACGGTTTTCACCGGGAGCAGCGCCGGGAGCGCATTAAGCAACGCATCGGGATCATTCACGTCGAGGTTGCCGGAAACTTTGAAACGCCCCAGTTTTCCCTCCGCCAACAGCACCGGGCGCGCACGATAGAGGTTCAATTCGTCGATCAGGCTGGCTAGTTCGCGATTGCGAAACGACAAGTGGCCGCTGCGCCAGTCCGCCACTTGTCCGTCAGTCAGGGTCTGCTGTTGCAGGGTGCCGCTGGCCAGGTCGAACGAAGCCTGCTGTTGCGCGCCGAGCAGGGTTGGCGTGGCGCTGTCCGGGGTAAACGCGACCTGGCCGTGGGCGACGGTCACCACCACTTGCTTGTCGGTGCGCCGCACGTCAAAACCGGTGCCGACCACCCGCACCGTGGATTTGCCGGTATGCACCCACAGGGGGCGTTCTTTGTCCGGCGCCACTTCGAGGTAGAACTGGCCCTGATCGAGGTAAATCTGTCGCTGCTGGCCGTCGAACGCGATGCGCAGCCGGGTGTTGGCGTTGACCGATAAGGTGCTGCCATCGGGCAGATTGAAGGTGCGCGCGCCTTTGGCCTGGGCCGCAATCTGTTGCTGGTAGACGCCATGGGGCGTGCCGAGGTTGAACGCCAGCACCGCGCAGACCAGCGCCGCCGCAATGGCCAGGGCCGGGCGCCAGACGTTCGGTTTGCGCTTCACAACGAGCGGCACCGGTTTGTTCTGTTGCTGCAGTTCAGCGAGGTCGGCCCACAACTCTTCGAACGCCCGATAAGCCTTGGCCTGTTCGGGCACGCACATCCACAACTCGAAGGCCTGGCAGTCGGCGCTGCCGTCTTCCTGGCGATTGCGCACAAACCAACTCGCGGCCTGGGCGTCGATGCCGTCATCCGGCCGATCAATGTCGCGGTTCATTCTGGCTGCTCCGTGCCGTTCTCTTGGTCCAGGCGTTGCTTGCAATGCAACAGGGCGAAGGCGATGTGTTTTTCCACCATGCTCAGGGAAATGCCCATGCGCTCGGCAATCTGTGCCTGACTCAGGCCTTCAAAGCGGTGCAGCATAAGGGCTTCTCGGCGGCGCGGCGAGAGTTCGGCGAGAACACTTTTGAGATGCTCCAGACGTTGCAGGCGTTGCGCACCGGCTAACGGGTCGTGTTGGTCGTCGGTGACGGGCTCCGGGTCCGCCTCATGGTGGGGTTGCACAATGTGCCGCACCTTCTGCCGACGCCAATGATCACGCAGCAGGTTGCGTGCCATCTGGAATAGAAACGCCCGCGGCTGTTCGACTTTGGCGCGGTCGCCGTAGTCGAGCCATTGGGTGAACACGTCCTGGGTCATGTCCGCCGCGTCGCTGGGATTATCCGTGCGTTTGCGCAGGTAATGCAGGATGTCCCCGTAGAACCGGCGAAAGGAATCAGCCGACAGCGGGTCGGGCGAGAGGCGGGGCATGGATATCCTTCTTGACGAAGCACGGCGCGGAAAGTCGCGAATGATATCGAGAATTATTGCTATTTGTCTTCTGGCACGTAAGGACTATTCTCAAGAAGTGGCTAAACCGTGTGGAGGGTCTTTACTGTCAGGCAACTTTGGCGGGATCAATCGACAGGAGAAGCACCATGTCTGGATGGTATGAATTGAGCAAAACCAGCACCGGGCAGTTTCGCTTTGTGCTGAAAGCGGCCAATGCCGAAACCATTCTGAATAGCGAGCACTACACCACCCGCGCCGCCGCCGAGGGCGGCATTGCCGCGGTGCAGAAAAACAGTCCGCAGGATGAACGCTACGAAAAAAAGACCACCAAGGATGGTCATCCTTACTTCAACCTCAAGGCCGGTAATCACGAAATCATCGGCAGCAGCGAGGCGTATTCCTCGGACACTGCGCGGGAGAAGGGCATCGCCAGCGTGAAGGCGAACGGGCCGACGACGGTGATCAAGGACAAGACGTTGCCGGTGCTTTGAATCCCAACACAAATCCTCTGTGGGAGCGAGCCTGCTCGCGAAGGCTGCTTAACATTCGACAAATATGCTGAATGTCAGATTGCTTTCGCGAGCAGGCTCGCTCCCACATTGGTTCTATGTATGTATTGAAATCAGCGCAGTGCTTTCAACAATCCCTGAAGCTGCCCGCAACCCGCCTCGCTCAACGGAAACACCGGCACCCGTGGATCACCCACTTCCAGCCCGGTCATGCGCAAGCCAGCCTTGATCGTCGCCGGCAAGCCTCCCTTGAGGATGAAGTCCAGCAACGGCAACTGGCGATAGAACAACTCCCGCGCCTTGCCCAAATCATTGGCCAACACCGCTGCGTACAAATCCAGATTGAGCTGCGGGATCAGGTTCGGCGCTGCGGTGCACCAGCCTTTCGCCCCGGCGGCAAATGCTTCCAGCGCGAGAGGATTGCAGCCGTTGTAGAACGGCACCTGGCCCTCGCCGAGCAGTTGCAGTTTGTGCATGCGTTGAATGTCGCCGGTGCTTTCCTTGACCATCGTGACGTTTTCCACGGCGTTGAAAATCCGCAGGATCAATTCCACCGACATGTCCGTGCCGCTGGTGGCCGGGTTGTTGTAAAGCATGATCGGCACGCCGATGCTCTCGCCGATCGCGCGGTAGTGGGCGAGGATTTCCGCTTCGCTGAGTTTCCAGTAGGACGCCGGCAGCACCATCACCACATCGGCGCCATGGGCTTCGGCGAAACGTGCGCGGCGCACGGCTTTGGCGGTGGTCAGGTCGGACACGCTGACGACGGTCGGCACGCGTTTCGCGACGTGCTGGATACTGAATTCGCTGACCTGATCCCACTCCGCGTCGCTCAGGTAAGCGCCTTCGCCGGTGCTGCCCAGCGGCGCGATGGCGTGGACGCCGCTGTCGATCAAGCGATCGATGGAATGCCCGAGCGCCTCCAGATCGACGCCTTCGCCATTGGCGGTGAACGGGGTGATGGTGTAGCCGATGATGCCGTGAATGGTGGGATTCGACATGGGGTCGTTCCTTTTGAAAATGAATGAGATCAGTTCAGGCAATCGGCGTGTTGGCGCAGGTTCTGCCGAGCGTAGTAATTGAAGGCGGCGGCGTGGCGTTTCGGTTTGGAAATCCAGTCATGGGCTTCGCGGCCTAGTTCCGGCAGGATCGGTTTGATCGTCCCGGCGCTCATGGCCAACAGTTGCAACTTCGCCGCGCGTTCGATCAGTTGCGCAATCACGCAGGCTTCCTCGATGCTCGCGCCGGTGGACAACTGGCCGTGGTGGGAAAGCAGGATCGCGCGTTTGTCGCCGAGCGCGCCGGCGATGATGTCGCCTTCTTCATTGCCCACCGGTACACCGGGCCAGGCTTCAAGAAATGCGCAGTCTTCGTAGAGCGGGCACAGGTCCATGTGCGAAACCTGCAACGGCACTTCAAGCATCGACAACGCGGCCACATGGGTCGGATGCGTATGAATGATGCAGTTCACATCCGGCCTGGCGCGGTACACCCAACTGTGGAAACGGTTGGCCGGGTTCGGCATGCCGTGGCCTTCGAGGACGTCCAGGTCTTCGTTGACCAGCAGCAGATTGCCGGCGGTGATTTCATCGAAACCCAGGCCCAGTTGCTGAGTGTAATAAGTGCCTGGCTGCGGGCCGCGAGCGGTAATTTGCCCGGCCAGGCCGGAGTCGTGACCATTCTCGAACAGGATGCGGCAGGTCAGGGCCAGCTTTTGCCGGTCGGTCCACGTATTATCCGCGAGGGTGTTTTGCATCTGGATCAGCGCTTGCTTGACCAGTTGGTCTTTGGGGAGTGCTAAGGTCTTGGCCATATCGGTGTCCTTTGGCTGGTTCAACGGACGTCGGGTTTGCGGTTTACCCGTTGCTTGCAAGGTTGTGGGTGAGTGCAAATGACACTAAAGAGGCTATATGACACTTTGTGTCATTGGCAAGCACAAATCATCGGCTCCTTGATGGATTAATCGCTTCGCATGTCTATCCGTTTGAAATTACTCAGGAAAAAACTTGGCGTGACCTTGGAGGCCCTGGCCGAAAAGTCCGGCATGACCAAGAGTTATCTGTCGAAAGTCGAGCGCGGGCTGAACACCCCGTCGATCGCGGCTGCGCTGAAACTGGCCAAGGCGTTGAACGTGAAGGTCGAGGAGTTGTTCTCCGAAGACAACATCAGCCTCGACAGCTACAGCCTGGTGCGCAGCGACGAACGCCAGTCCCTGGCCGCCAACGACCATAGCCCCGGTTACGCGGTGCTGGCCCATCAGGTCAGTGAACGCAGCCTGTTGCCGTTCATCATCTACCCGCCGAGCGAATTCACCGACAAGACCTTCAAGGAACACTTGGGGGAAGAGTTTCTGTTCGTCCACGAAGGGCAGGTGGAAGTGGACTTCATGAATGAGCGGGTGCTGCTCAATCGCGGGGATGCGCTGCATTTCAATGCGCAGAAACCGCACCGGATCCGATCAGTGGGGGAGGTTCAGGCGCAGTTGCTGGTGGTGGTGCATAGCAGCGAAGAATGAGTTGACTGAGCTGACGCCTTCGCGAGCAGGCTCGCTCCCACATTGGAATGCATTCCCCTGTGGGAGCGAGCCTGCTCGCGAAAGTGGCGCCGCTAAACCTCGACTGGAACCGTCAGCTTCGGACTACCAAGCCCATGAGTCTTGGAATCAAAGAACCGCAACTCAACCCCCGTCCCCTCAAACACCTTCGCGTAATGCCGCTTCTGATGCTGGATAAACGCCTTGCTGCGCGGGTAAATCGACACCGCCACCACCTTCGGCTTAGCCTGGCGCAACGCATGGATGATGTGGCTGTCCTGCTCGCCCAACGCATGCCCGAAGATGCACAAACCCTCTGCATGCCCCAATAACTGGTCATAGCAAAACGACAAATAATCCGAGCTGCGAATGGTCTTGAGCTTGTCCTGGGCCGGGCCTTCGTTAACAAACAACGGCACGTCGTCCAGCGTCTTGATGGTGTTGTTGATCGCAAAACTGCCGAGCAATGTGCCTTCGGTCGACATCAACTTGCGCGCCGTGCCGTCCTGATTGCGCACCAGGTGCAGGCCGCCGTGCAAGTACAGCAAACGCGGCTTGTCGGTCGCGCTGGCGCTCAAGTCGAAACTTGGCTCGGTGCCGTGGAACAGGTCGGTGATTGCCTCAGGCTGGTGCTGGATCGCCCAGTTGCCGAGCAAATCGTAATTGGTGGTGAACACCGTCCCATAACTGGCCAGTTCCCGGTTGATCGTCGCCAACGTCGAAGGCACCACCAACCGCCACGGGATATGCACCGCGTGCACGGTGTTGATCAGCGCTTCCTTGATCGCGTAGTAGCGATTGCGCGGCGCGGCAGAGCTGACGGCCAGGGCTTTGTTGACGCGGCTGGTGATTTTCAGTGCGCCGAGGACCTGCTCGAAACTGCGGGTTTGCATCGCATCGAACACGCTCAGCTCGGATTGGCTCAGGGGCTTTTCTTCAACGGTGCGCGCATTTTCAAACAGCGAGTCGTAGCCGAAATCGTCCCACACCGCACGACTGGCGCCGTTGCCCAGCAGCAGGCCGCTGAACGAAGCGGTGGTGCGCAAGGCGTTCCAGTCTTCAAGTTGGGCATCAACATCCTGGAAATCGGTCATTGCGTTGGTCGTCTCAAAAAGCGAAAGGTCTGATGGGCGGCGACTTTATCACGACCGGGGGTTGAGCCAGATCAACATGCGCCGTGACTGATGGGTCGATCCTGTGCTCATCCGCTGAATCGGCGATGTCGATTCGCCCCCCGCCAGGAGATTCGCTCATGAGCAGCACGTTTTTCATCCCCGCCGTGAACATCATGGGCAACGGTTGCCTCGACGAAGCCATGGACGCCATTCGCAAGTACGGTTTTCGCAAGGCATTGATCGTCACCGACGCCGGACTGGCCAAGGCCGGCGTGGCGGCGATGATCGCCGAGAAACTGGCGATGCAGGACATCGACTCGGTGATTTTCGACGGCGCCAAACCGAACCCTAGCATCGCCAACGTCGAGCGCGGCCTGGGCCTGCTCAAGGAAAGTCACTGTGATTTCGTGGTGTCTTTGGGCGGCGGTTCGCCCCACGACTGCGCCAAAGGCATCGCCCTGTGCGCGACCAACGGCGGGCAGATCGGCGACTACGAAGGCGTCGATCAATCCGAGAAACCGCAACTGCCGCTGATCGCCATCAACACCACCGCCGGCACCGCCAGTGAGATGACCCGTTTCTGCATCATCACCGACGAATCGCGCCACGTGAAAATGGCCATCGTCGACCGCAACGTCACGCCGCTGCTGTCGGTCAACGACCCGGCGTTGATGGTCGCCATGCCCAAGGGCCTGACCGCCGCCACCGGCATGGACGCACTGACCCACGCCATCGAAGCCTACGTCTCCACCGCCGCCAACCCGATCACCGACGCCTGCGCGCTGAAAGCCATCACCCTGATCAGCAACAACCTGCGCCTGGCCGTGCGCGACGGCAGCGACATGGCCGCCCGGGAAAACATGGCCTACGCGCAATTCCTCGCCGGCATGGCGTTCAACAACGCCTCTCTTGGCTACGTGCACGCCATGGCTCACCAATTGGGCGGTTTCTACGACTTGCCCCACGGTGTCTGTAATGCGGTTTTGCTGCCCCACGTACAAAGTTTCAACGCACTGGTGTGCGCCGATCGCCTCACCGACGTGGCCCACGCCATGGGCGCCGATATTCGCGGCTTCAGCCCGGAAGAAGGCGCGCAAGCAGCCATTGCGGCGATTCGCAGCCTGGCCAGGGACGTGGAAATCCCCGGCGGCCTGCGTGACCTCGGCGCCAAGCTCAACGACATCCCGATCCTCGCCACCAATGCCCTGAAAGATGCGTGTGGCCTGACCAACCCGCGCGCGGCGGATCAGCGCCAGATCGAGGAGATTTTCCGCAGCGCGTTCTAAACCGTTTTTCGGCCGGGCGCGAACCTCACGCAGAGTATCGCGCCCACGGCCAGCAAGGTGCACAACAACGACAATGGCCACGCCTGCTGACTGGCGATCAGGCTGGCGATGCCGCCAATGACGGCGGCCATCAACTGGTGAATGAAACCGCTCAGCGCCATCGCGTAGGCGCCGCCGACCGGTGAACCGTCGTTGGCCAATGACAGGCTGATCGGATAATTCAATGACTGGCCGAGCACCGCAAAGCAGTAGGGCAGCCAGAACAGCAACGCCACCGACGTCCCCGCCAGACTCCCCAGCAACATCACCCCGCTGCCCGCCAATACCAACCCTACACCCAGCGTCATCAGCCAATGCTGACCGGTGCGCAACACGAAGCGATTGACCCCCAACGCCCCGAGAAAATACGCCACGCTGATCGGCCAACCCAACAATCCGTATTCCACGGCGGACCAGTTGAACGGTCCTTGCAGGATTAAAGGCGCCGCAGTGTTGAACGCGATGATCACCCCGTAGCCGAGGCCGCCAGCGAGGGCCGGCAGCAGGAAAGCGCGGTGCCGCAAAATGCGCCAGTAGCTTGGCCAGGCGGATGACTGCGCATTCTCTTCGTTCAGCACCGGGAACGTGACCCGCGCCACGATCATCGCCATCGTCAGGCTGACCGCTCCCAACAGATAAAAGATCGCCGGCCAACCCAGCGCCACTTGAATGATCGATCCCAGGTACTGGCCGATCCCCAGCGCCACCACGAAGGAAATCGAAATCCAGGACAACGCCTTGGCTAGCAGGTCGCCGCGAAAACTGTCGCGGATCAACACTCGGGCCATCACCGAAATCCCGCTGGCGCCAATGCCCTGAATCAGTCTAAAGCACAGGAATGACTCCAGCGTCTGACTCAAGGGCAAGGCCAGGTTGCCCAATCCATAGATCCCCAACGCCGCAAGCAACACCGGTTTACGCCCAATGCGCTGGCCAAGACTGCCCCAGAACAACATCGGCAACGCCATGCCGATCAGGTACACCGCCAACCCCCAGGACACCTGCGACGCCTCGGGGGACAAATGCCGGGCAATCTCCGGCAGCGCCGGCAGGTAAATGCTCATGCCCAGTTGCGCGAGAAACACCGTGTTGCAGGTGACGAGGAGGGTGGTGCTGCTCTTCATGGAGGGCTCTTTTTCGAGTCGGTCGTTTTGATTGCGTCGTGACTATACCGAGCCAGCCCCGCACCGACGAATAGTCCATGTCCGGTAACGTTGAACGTTTAATCGCCGATCCCTGTAGGGCAATGCACTGTATGTTCGATTTGCCTGGCCCGACGCAAACCGGGCTATCCTGCCGATTCAGCCGAACCCACGCCATCGAGCCCACCATGCTGCAAAAAAGCCTGATCCGCCGCCTCGACCTGATCACCCTCCAATTGTTCGTCGCCGTCCACGAAGAGGGCACGCTGACCCGTGCCGCGACCCGTGAAGCCATCGCCGTGTCGGCGGCCAGCAAGCGTTTGATGGAGTTGGAGGAAGCGTTCGGGATCAGTCTGTTCGTGCGCCAGGCCAAAGGCATGACCCTGACGGCGGCCGGGGAAACCTTGCTGCACCATGCCCGGCAGATGCTGTTTAACGTCGAGAAAATGGGTCTGGAACTGGGCGAGCACAGTCACGGGATTCGCGGTTATGTGCGGATGCTGGCCAATCTGTCGGCGATCATTCAGTTCCTGCCGGAAGACCTGCGGGACTTTTCCGAGCGCCATCCGCAAGTGAAGACGGACCTTGAAGAGCGGCCCAGCAGCGGGGTGATTCAAGGGGTGCTGGATGGTGTGGCGGACCTGGGGATTTGTTCCAGCGACAGCGACGTCAAGGGTTTGCACAGCGTGCTGTATCGCCAGGACAAACTGGTGGTGTTGATGCCGGCGGATCATCCGTTGGCCGGCCGCGATACCCTGGCGTTTGCTGACACGCTGAGTAGTGATTACGTCGGTTTGCATGCCGCCAGTTCGATCAACATGCGCACCCATGCGGCGGCGCGCAAGGCGGGCAAGGTGCTGCGGTTGCGGATTCATGTGCCGGGGTTTGATGCGATGTGCCGGATGGTCCAGGCGAACATGGGGATCGGGATCTTGCCGCAGAAAGCCTATGAATTGTTTGGGCGGGCGCTGGGGTTGCACGCGGTGCCGTTGACGGACGACTGGTCGGATCGGGCGTTGATTCTGGTGGTGCGGGATGAGGCGGGGTTGTCGCCGGTGAGTCGGATGTTGTTTGAGCAGTTGCGCGGGGAGTCCTGACAAATGTGTGTTGAATGGGCCGGCCCCTTCGCGAGCAAGCCCGCTCCCACATTAGATCTTCAGTGAACATGAATTTTGTGCACGCAACAGATCCCCTGTGGGAGCGGGCTTGCTCGCGAAGGCGGACTTAAGGTGACGACAACTGACCAGAGCGTTCGCGTTTCACGAACACCCCTTGCCAACTGAAGGTTGGATTCCCCACCCCCCGGTCCTCTAGCCTTGGCTCATATTCCAAGAACAAGAGGTACCCCGCGATGACTGCCCCCTTGAGTGCAATCAAAGTAATCGAGATCGGCACGCTGATCGCCGCGCCGTTTGCCGCGCGCATGCTGGCCGAGTTCGGCGCCGAGGTGATCAAGATCGAAGCCATGGGCCAGGGCGATCCCCTGCGCAAATGGCGCAAGCTGCACGAGGGCACCTCGTTGTGGTGGTACCTGCAATCGCGTAACAAGAAGTCTCTGGCGCTCAATCTGAAATCCCCTGAAGGCATTGAACTGGTCAAGCAACTGGCGAGCAGCGCCGACGTGCTGATCGAAAACCTGCGCCCCGGTGCCTTGGAAAAACTTGGCCTGGGCTGGGACGTACTGCACGCCCTCAACCCCAACCTGACCCTGGTGCGCATCTCCGGTTATGGCCAGACCGGCCCGTACCGCGACCGTCCGGGTTTCGGCGCCATCGGCGAGGCCATGGGCGGGATTCGCTACACCACCGGCACCCCCGGTTCGCCGCCGGCCCGGGTTGGCGTCAGCCTCGGCGACTCCCTGGCATCCCTGCACGCGGTGATCGGCGCGCTGATGTCGCTGCTGCGGGTCAAGACCGGGCAGGGCGGCGGGCAAGTGGTCGATGTGTCCCTGGCCGAAAGCGTGTTCAACGTGATGGAAAGCCTGGTGCCGGAATACGACATGCAGGGCCATATCCGCGAACGCAGTGGCGGCGCGTTGCCGGGCATCGCACCGTCCAACACGTATCTCACCGCTGATGGTGCTTACGTGGTGATCGCCGGCAACAGCGACCCGATCTACAAGCGTTTGATGAATGTGATCGGTCGCAGCGATCTGGCCGACGCGCCGGAATTCGCCCACAACGACGGGCGCGCGTTGAAAAGCAATGTGCTCGACGCGGCCATCACTCATTGGACCAGCAGCCTGCCAATCAACGACGTGCTGTCGGCGCTGGAAACCGCCGAAGTCCCGGCCGGGCGCATCTATTCCGTGGCCGACATCGTTGCCGATCCGCACTACCAGGCACGAGACATGCTGCTCAACGCCGAACTGCCCGGTGGCGCCACGGTGAAAATGCCGGGCATCGTGCCGAAACTCTCCGAAACCCCCGGCGGCGTGAACTGGTCCGGGCCGCAACTGGGTCAGCACACCGACGGCATCCTTGCCGGGCTGGGCCTGACGGGCTCTGATATCGAACGGCTGAAAGCCGAAGGGGTGGTGCAATGATCACTGACTTTTCCGAGACGCTGATCGTCCAGGAAGTCTCGCCCCGTGACGGTTTGCAGATCGAGCCGACCTGGGTGGAAACCGCCGACAAGATTGCGCTGATCGATCAACTGTCGCTGGCCGGGTTCAGCCGCATCGAGGCCGGTTCGTTCGTCTCGCCGAAGGCCATTCCGGCGTTGCGCGACGGTGAGCTGGTGTTCAAGGGCATCACCCGGCAACCCAGCGTCATCTACGTGGCGCTGATCCCCAACCTCAAAGGTGCGCAACGAGCGCTGGCGACAAAGGCTGATGAGTTGAACCTGGTGATGTCCGCCAGCCAGACCCACAACATGGCCAACATGCGCATGCGTTGCGAAGACTCGTTGGCAGCGTTCGGCGAGATTGTTCACTACGTCGGCGGCACGCAGGTACGGCTCAACGGCAGCATCGCCACCACGTTCGGCTGCCCTTTCGAGGGCAAGATCGATGAGGATCGCGTGTTGCAGATTGTCGAGGCCTATCAGGAACTCGGCATTCAAGGCATCACCCTGGCGGACACTACTGGCATGGCCAATCCGCGGCAGGTGGATCGACTGGTGCGCCGGGTGTTGCAACGGGTTGCGCCAGCAGACCTGACCCTGCATTTCCACAACACCCGCGGCCTCGGCCTGTGCAACGTCCTCGCTGCCTACGAGGCCGGTGCCCGACGCTTCGACGCGGCGCTGGGCGGGCTCGGCGGTTGCCCGTTTGCACCGGGGGCCTCGGGCAATATCTGCACCGAAGACCTGGTCAACCTGTGCGATGAGATCGGCATCCACACTGGCATCGATTTGCCGTTGCTGCTGAAACTGTCCCGCGGCTTGCCGGCGTTGCTGGGCCATGAAGTCCCCGGTCAACTGGCCAAGGCCGGGCGCAATTGCGATTTGCATCCGACCCCGTCCTAAGCACACCGAATAACCCATTGTGGGAGCGGGCTTGCTCGCGAAGGCGTCGTGTCAGTCGCCATCCATATTGACTGACACACCGCTTTCGCGAGCAAGCCCGCTCCCACAGTTAAAAGCATTCCAAAGCACCTAAACCAGACAACAAAAACAATCGGACACCCACGGGAAGTCCGCCTGGAGAAACCCCATGAGCCTCAACGTACTGGAGGCGGGCGCGAGCCCGTCCGTTAGCCACGATGTCGAAAAAGCCCTGGTCAGCAAAGTCGCCTGGCGCCTGATGCCGCTGATCATGGTTTGCTACCTGTTCGCGTTTTTCGATCGCATCAACATCAGCTTCGCCAAGTTCCAGTTGCAGACTGACCTGAGCCTGAGCGACACCGCCTACGGCCTCGGCGCCGGGCTGTTCGTGGTTGGTTACGTGCTGTTCGAAGTGCCGAGCAACATGATGCTGTACAAGGTCGGCGCCCGGCGCTGGATCGCCCGGATCATGATGTCCTGGGGCGTTGCCACCGCCGCCATGGTCTTCGTCAACAGCGAATGGCAGTTCTACGCGCTGCGCTTTGTGATTGGCGCGATGGAAGCCGGTTTCGCGCCAGGCGTCCTGTATTACCTGACATTGTGGTTCCCACAGCACTATCGCGGGCGCATCACCTCGATGCTGTTTCTGTCCTCGGCGTTTGCCGGTCTGGTTGGCGCGCCGTTCTCCGGTCTGGTGCTGCAAAACTTCGACGGCGTGATGGACATGCGCGGCTGGCACTGGCTGTTCCTGCTCGGCGGCGTGCCCTGCATCGTGCTCGGTTTCCTGGTGCTGAAGTTGCTCAAGGACCGCATCGAAGACGCGCATTGGCTGACGCCTTCGGAGAAGACGTTGCTGGCCAGTCGCATTGCCCACCATGAGCCGCACAAGGGTGGCGGTTCGTTGCTCGCAGCATTGAAGATTCCGGGGTTCCTGACCTTGGGGCTGATCTACTTCCTGATCCAGGTCGCTTCCTACGGCTTGAATTTCTGGGCGCCGCAGTTGATTCGCAGCGCTGGCACTGAAAGCCCGGTGATGATCGGTTTGCTCACGGCGATCCCCTACATCTGCGGCGCGATCAGCATGGTGGTGATCGGGCGGTTGTCCGATGCGACCGGCGAACGGCGCAAGTTTGTCGCCGGCCTGGTGACCCTGGGCGCGGTCGGATTCTTCTGCGCCGGGATCTTCGCCAATCACACGACGTTCCTGATTGTCGCCCTGGGCTTGCTCGGTGCCGGGATCATTGCCTGCATCCCGAGCTTCTGGACCTTGCCGCCGAAATTGCTGGCCGGCGCGGGTGCCGGTGCGGCGGGCGGGATCGCGGTGATCAACACCCTCGGGCAATTTGGCGGCATCGTCAGCCCGGTGATGGTAGGGCGGATCAAAGACCTGACCGGCAGCACCACCCCGGCGTTGTACGTCATCGGTGTCGCCGCGTTGATTGCTGCTGCGCTGCTGTTGTGGGGGTTACCGCAGAAACTGCGCACGCTCGACAAGTTTTAAAAGATCGCAGCCTTCGGCAGCTCCTGCAGGGACCACGCATCCCCGTAGATGCTGCCGGAGGCTGCGATCTTTTGTTTTTCAAGAAGTCGCTATCAACGCTTTACCCGACGATCCGCTGAACTGAATCAACACCACCCCCGCCACCAGCAACACCGCACCAAACAGCCGAGGCAGGGTCAACTGCCGCTCCACGAGCCCGAACAATCCGAAATGATCGAGCACCATCGAGGCAATCACTTGCCCGGTCAGCGCCAGCACCACAAAACCCGACGCGCCGAGTTTCGGCAGCAACATCACCGCCAGCGCCACGAAGCACACGCCGAACACGCCCCCGGCCCACATCCACAGCGGCGCCTTGCTGACAAATGCCACCGACGGCAGCGGCAAACGCAGCGCGAGGATAATCGGCAGCAGCACCAGCAAACTCACCAGCAACGAGGCCAGCGTCGCCCATAGCGGATGCCCGAGGCCGCGACTCAGGTTGGCGTTGATCGCACTCTGAAACGGCACCACCGCCCCGGCAATCACCGCCAGCAACAACAGACCCGCCCACTGCAACGTACTCATGATCATGTCTCCAACAGGTTTTGCTGGACTGTAGGGTATTCGTCGCGCAGATTTAAATTCCGTTTTGCTATCTGGAGCATGCATCAGATGAATGATCTGCGGCGCATCGATTTGAACCTGCTGGTCATACTCGACGCATTGCTCAGTGAACAGCACGTGACCCGCGCCGCCGAGCGGCTGCACCTGAGTCAACCGGCGGTCAGCCATGCGTTGGGACGATTGCGCGATCTGCTTGGTGATCCCTTGCTGGTGCGCGCGGGTGCCAGCCTCGTGCCGACCCCGCGTGCTCTGGAGTTGATCGCGCCACTGGCCGAAGCCCTGGCCCAGGTGCAATCGTTGCTGGCGCCCAACACCTTCGATCCCTTCACCGCCAAACGCATCTTTCGCCTGGCGATGTCCGACTACGGCGCCGCCATCGTCCTGCCAGGCCTGATCCGCACCTTGTGCCGGGAGGCGCCAGGCATCGACCTGCAAATCAGCCACGCCAGCCGCGAAGGCATGCTCGATGGCGTGCTCAACGGTGACATCGACGTCGCGGCGGGCGTGTTTCCCGAGTTGCCCAACGAACTGCGCAGCACACCACTGTTCGACGAGCACTACGCCTGCCTCGTCGACCGCCACAGCCTGCCCGTCGATGGCACCCTCGACCTCCCGACCTATCTGGCCCGTCCCCACGTCCTGCTGGAAATGCGCGGCAGCGGCACCCCGGAAATCGAACGGGCGCTGACTGCGTTGAGGGAGCGTCGCCGCGTAGCCATCAGCCTGCCGCACTGGAGCGTCGCGCCGGAGTTTATTAGCGGGACGGATTTGATCCTGACCGTGGCCTCCCGTGGGTTGCGCGGGATTGATGAGCAGTCGTTGATCGTCGTTGCGCCGCCATTTCATATTCCGTCGTTCAGCTTTGTGCTGGTCTGGCATAAGCGGCGGGGTGGGGATCAGGCGTTGAATTGGTTGAATGGGCGGATTGAGGAGGGAATAAAGCCAGTCGTTGATTAATCTCCAGCGAAACACACGCTATGTAGCAGCTGGCGAAGCCTGCGTTCGGCTGCGTAGCAGTCGTGAAATCAGTCAGCGCGGTGTTTCAGGAAGACCGCGCGATCAGGTTTTACGACTGCTACGCAGCCGAACGCAGGCTTCGCCACGAGTGGAGCCGCGGACCTTCTGTTCCGCGTGTCGTAACAATTTGTTGAGCGGACGCCGAGTACCAAGGATAGTGCGCAGCAGAATTGGACTGGCTCGAAACACACAGGGAACAGGGAATGACATTGAAGTCTGGGTTGATGGGGTGTGCTGCGCTGTGCGGTTTGGTGATGGCGACGCAGGCGTTTGCCGAGTGTGAGAAACCTCCGTTTTATGGGGATTTCGGTTATTCGCTGTGCAAGAACTGGCCGGCTTATCCGGGGCTGGCGATTACCGCGTTGTCGCAGTTCACATCGGGGTATTCGGCGAGCGATTCCGGGCCTGAGGGGAAATATGATCTCGATCTGGCCGTAGTTTCGGCGGGTGATTCGAAGTCGTTGGCGACGTATCACAAGTCTGATGCTTTTGAGTCGGATGCCTTTGTCTTTGAAAACCTGCAACTTGATACCGCGCGTTACACGCTCACTCCCGAGCTGCGAGCCTTTGGCGTGCGTGCCACGTTCAAAGGCTCGTCAAGCGTCAATCCTTTGAACGAAACATTGCTTTCGCTTTACGTCAAAGAGGGCAACACGCTCCGTCCGGTCATGGAGGGGCTCATCACCTATAAGTACGGTGGTGAATGGGATGGCAATTGCGCAGGTGAGCGTTATGAAATCACTCGAACCCTGGAGATCGGCAAAACCAGTTCACATGGCTACGCTGACTTGATCGTCAAAACGGTATTGATGGAAACGGTTGGCAAGGGTAAAGGGGAGGCTTGTAAGTCCAACTCCGTTACTGCAAAACCGGTGCAGACAATCCTTCGTTACGACGGTAAAAACTACGTCGTGCCAGGTGATTTCAAGGGCGTTTGATCATTACGCATCAATCAGGGATGAACATGAAACCCACAAAAAAACGCCTGGCCTCACTCGCCATCCTCGGCTTCATGACGGCTGCCAACCAGGCACAGGCCGGCTGCGAAGAAACTTCCTTGGGCCTGCAATCGTTCACTATTTGCAAAGTCTGGCCCGCCTATGACGACCAGACCATTGTCGCCACGTCGATATTCAAGCCTGATTCCGTCGACGCAAACAACGATGGCGGCAACGTTGATCTTGAGTTGTCGGTCATCCATTCAACCGGCTCGAAACCCTTGGCTACTTACCGTAAAACAGATGCCTATTATTCCGACGCTGTGGCGTATGACGGGTTGGTCATCGATACGGCACGGTACAAGTTGACGCCGGACGATCGTGCCTTTGGTATTCGCTCGAGTTTTGGACACCACTCAAGCGTCAGCCCGTACAACAAGACCGAGCTGGCGTTATATATCAAAGAGGGCGAAATATTGCGCCCGGTGCTGGAAGGGCTGGTCATCTCGACGAGCCGAGGCGAGTGGGATGGCAACTGCGCGGGACAGGGCGAAGAAACACAACGAACCGTCGATATTAGCAAAACACTGCATAACGGCTTTGCCGATCTGGTGGTCACTTCTACTGTGACGATGACTGAAAACTTTGTTGTTGGCGAAGAGTGTCAGGATAAGTCCAAGACGTTGAAACCAACCCGGGTCACCCTGAGCTACGACGGTAAACAATACATCGTGCCAGAAGCCCTCAAAGGTTAATCACCCATGCTCACCGGCCTCAACCACCTGACCCTCGCCGTCACTGACCTGAACCGCAGCGTGGCGTTCTATCAAAACCTGCTGCAACTGCGTCTCGACGCCACCTGGGACACCGGCGCCTACCTCTCGCTGCCGGGGCTGTGGTTGTGCCTGTCCCTCGACCCGCTACGCAAGTCCGAACCCGCCGCCGATTACACCCATTACGCCTTCACCCTCGGTGCCGGGGATTTCCTGCCATTCGTCGAACGCCTGCGATCCGCCGGCGTAAAGGAATGGCGCGACAATCGCAGTGAAGGCGCATCGTTCTATTTCCTCGACCCGGACGGCCACAAGCTGGAAGTCCACGTAGGTGATCTTGAATCTCGGCTAGACGCCTGTCGGCAAAAGTCCTACGCAGGCATGAAGTTCTTCGACGATCAGTAAGGTGAACCCCAGGACCTGAGATAGACTTGCGACCAATTGCCACAAACAGGACTTTCCCATGACCCCATCGCTGCTAATGGCCGTACTCGCCTCCGGCTTCATCTATGGCATCACCCCCGGCCCGGGCGTGTTGGCGGTGTTCGGGATTGGCGCGGCGCGCGGTCGGCGGGCGGGGGCGGGGTTCTTGTGCGGGCATTTGCTCGGAGATGTGGTCTGGTGCAGCACGGCGCTGATCGCGATTGTCGGTGCCCGGGAAATCGGCAGCACGGCGTTCGATGTGCTGGGCGTGCTTAGCGGGTTGTATCTGTTCTGGCTTGGTTTGCGGGCGATTCGTGCCCGCCGCAGCAGCGCCGATGCGCCGCAGGGGCCGGCGCGGCAGCCGTTCTGGCACGGCATTCTGTTTGGTCTGACCAATCCGAAAGCCTACCCGGTGGCCGTGGCGACGTTCACCGCGTTGCTGTCCAGCCGCGCTGAGTTGCTCCACTGGTCGATGCTGCCCTGGCTGATTGCCCTGAGCTTCGTGGGCGGATTGCTGGCGTACGCTATTCTCATTGGCATTGTCGGTGCGCGGCGAGTGCGCACCGTGTATCAACGCCATGAGTTGTTGATCACACGGTTGTGTGGCGTGATGTTCATCGGCTTCGCCATCAACGCCCTGGCCCATGCGCTGCCGGGGTTGGTGTCGAACAAGGCTTGAGGCTGATCGCAGGGATGCGTCAGTGGCACCGTCAGCGCTCAGGCGTTGACCGGTCAGGGACGGTTTTTTATCGCTGCATTCTCCGGACACGCGCCCTGCACCATGACCACCCGAAATTCCGCGCCTTTGGCGAGCTACATCGACCTGTTGCTGGACGCCGTTTGTGCGGTGGACAAACAGGGGCGCTTTGTATTTGTCAGCGCGGCCTGCGAGCGCGTTTTCGGTTACACACCGGATGAATTGATCGGCCAGCCGATGATCGACCTGGTGCACCCCGGCGACCGTCAGCGCACCCTCGATGCTGCGCGGGAAATCATGGGCGGCGAACCCAAGCTCAACTTCGAAAACCGCTACCTGCGCAAGGACGGCCGGGTGGTGCACATCCTCTGGTCGGCACGCTGGTCGGAGGTCGATCAACTGCGCATCGCCGTGGCCCGGGACATCACCGAACGCAAGCAAGCCGAGTCGCGACAAGCGGCGTTGTATGCGATCTCCGAAGCGGCCCATGCAGCGGAAGACTTGCTGGCGTTGTTCAAACGCATCCACACGATCATCGGCGAATGGCTGCCGGCGCTAAATTTCTCCGTGGCGCTGTACGACGAACACTGCGCGCAGCTGAACTTCCCCTATCACGTCGACGACCGCGAGCATCAGCCCGAGCTGCCCGGCACGGTCACCGGGCGTTTGTGCGCCGAAGTTATTCGCAGCGGCCAGCCGATCCTGCTGACCCCGGGCCAGGACGCATTGCCCGAGGGCTTCGAAGTGCTGGTGGCGGAGCAGGACTCACCTTGCTGGCTCGGTGTGCCGCTGAACTCGCAAAACGGCACCATCGGCGCGCTGATCGTCAAAAGCGAGGCGGGCGGCGAGCGCTACACCGAGCAGGACAAAGAACTGCTGCAATACGTCTGCGCCCAGGTGGCGACGGCCATCGAGCGCAAACAATTGCACGCGCGACTGCAGCGCATGGCCCAGTACGATCAACTGACCCAGTTGCCCAACCGCGAATTACTGCGTGACCGGCTCAAGGCGTCGCTGGCCCTGGCCCGTTCCGAAGGCGGACGTATGGCCCTGCTGTATGTCGATCTCGACCGTTTCAAACAGGTCAACGACACCCACGGCCATGCGGTCGGCGACATGCTGCTGCAAGCGGTGGCCAATCGCATCAAGGGCTGCGTACGTGATACGGACACGGTGGCGCGTATTGGCGGGGATGAGTTCGTGGTGTTGCTGCACAGCATTCATGCTGCGGAAGATGCTGACAACGTCGCCGGAAAAATCCGTCAGGTGCTGGTACAACCTCTGCGCCTGGATGGTCACAGCCTCAATATCGAACCGAGCATCGGCGCGGCGCTCTACCCTGAGCACGGCACTGAAGAACAACAGCTGTTCCGCTATGCCGATGAGGCGATGTACGCCGTCAAACGCCTTCGGCATCGGCGGCTGGAAGTCTGAACGTTCGCCGCCGTTCGTCGCAGCATCCCCAGCTTTTCTAAACCTTTTTGTGGATGTGAATTCTGATCCTATGCGGGCGTTTGCTCGCCGCGATCAACACCAAGAGGATGAGAATCATGCCTACTTCAAGAAACTCTAACTCGGGAAACTTCGCCAACGATCGAACGAAGGCGTCTGAAGCCGGTCGCAAAGGTGGGAAAACTACCACTACGACTGTCGAGAAAGACCCTGCGAAAACCGATATGGGCCGCAAAGGTGGTCAGAAATCTCGTTAGTGGCGAGGGTAGTTTTGATTGAGAGACGGGGGCGCAAGCTCCCGTTTGAATTTTATTTCGAGGAGGGCGCGACCATGAGCCGGATGGCCACCCGTTTACGCAATGCCAGTTTTGTCACGTTGCTCGGCCTGTTTGCCAGCAGCGCCTTTGCCCAGTCGCCTGCCGACTTCATCAACGATGCGTCCGCCAAAGGCATGGCCGACATCGAAGCCAGTCGCCTGGCGCACCAGAAAACCGAATCCAAAGAGGTCAAGGACTACACCGTCGTGGTCATCAACGACCTGACCACCGCCAACCAGCACCTGGCGAAAATCGCCAAAAAGCTCGACTTGCCGGTGGCGCCTCGGGAAGAAGTGATCGACAAGTCCAAGTCGATGATCCCCGAAGTGAAGGATGGCCCAACCTTCGACCAGGCCTACGCGGCCAGTCAGGTGAAAACCACCCAGGAAGCCATCGCACAGATCGAGCAAGAAGCGCAGACCACCGACGTTCCGGAAATCAAAGCGTTTGCTGAAGAAACCTTGCCCAAGCTGCAAAATCACCTGCAGATGGCCAAGGCCCTGCAAGCCAGCCGCTAGCCCTTATGCAGCGCGGGTGACCGAAGTCACCCGCGACACGCGTCTCAGCATTGGTCGAATTTTGGCTTCGGCTTGTCGCCGCTCGGGGCGACGTCCATGGCAATCGTTTCGCCTTCGCCGATCTTGCGATATTGCTTTCTTAACTCTTCCAATTGCTTCAGATCCAGCGCCTCTAGCCCCAGCATCGCGTTCTGCGCGTCTTTCGTTACCCGCAGCAACTCATCGATCTTCAAGTGCAAGATATCCGTGTCGCGGTTCTGGGTGTTCTGGATCAGGAACACCATCAGGAAGGTGATGATGGTGGTCGAAGTATTGATGATCAGCTGCCAGGTGTCGTTGTAATGGAAGATCGGCCCGGTCAATCCCCACACAACAATCAGAATGATCGCGATCAAAAACGTCGTGGGACTGCCGGCCCACAACGCGAGCTTCTGGGAGATCTTTGCAAATTTCATTGCCGTGTTCCTTATAGGGATGCGCCTGAAATTCAGACAGCGACGGCTTGGTGGAATTTCTTTTTTTGAAATGGATGTGGGGAGCCCTAAAAGATCGCAGCCTTCGGCAGCTCCTACAGGGGAATGCGATCAGCGTAGGAGTTGCCGAAGGCTGCGATCTTGGCGATTTGACGTGGGCTGATCCGGACTCACGACGCAGTTCTGGGTGGGAATCTTTCATTGTGCCGGTTTGTGTCTAGTATCAATGGCAGTCAAAACGCCAGCATGCAAACACACGGATCGAAACCAAGTAAGAGGCCACTCATGGAATTCTTTGAAAAGTTAACAAGTCTAGCTGCCAAAGTTCGTTTGCAGAGCGTCGCAATCAAGACGGAGGAGGCGACCAAGAACGCCTTTGTGATGCCCTTTATCAGTACGGTGCTTGGCTACGATGTCTTCGATCCGACGGAGGTGACTCCAGAGTTTGTTTGCGATATCGGAACGAAAAAAGGGGAGAAAATTGATTACGCCATCATGAAGGAAGGCGAAGTTCAGATTCTGATCGAATGCAAAAAAATCGGCGAGCCGCTGCATATCAATCATGCCTCTCAGCTCTTTCGATATTTCCATGTCACCAGCGCTCGAATCTCCATCTTGACCAACGGCCAGGTCTACAAATTTTTTACCGACCTGGATGCGCCGAACAAGATGGACGAAAAGCCCTTTCTCGAACTTGATCTACTCGATATCGACGAATACTCCGTTCCCGAACTTATCAAGCTCACCAAGTCTGCATTCGATGTGGATTCGATCATCAGCGCCGCAGGCGAGTTGAAGTACGTCAGCCAGATCAAAAAGGTCATTGCGGCACAGGTCAGCAAGCCCGATGACGACTTTGTGAAAGTCTTTGCGTCTCGCGTTTACGATGGAGTGATTACACAAAAAGTCCGCGAACAGTTCCATGAACTGACGAGAAAGGCTGTGGTGCAGTTCCTTAATGATCAAATCAATGATCGACTCAAGTCGGCAATGAGTGGCGCAATTCAACCTGCGTTAGCTTCCTTGCCAGTTTCCTCCGGAGGCTCTGAACAGCCTGATGTGCGAGACGAGTCAGAAGACAAGGTTCTGACGACGCTGGAGGAGCTTGAGGGCTATCACATCGTTCGTGCCGTGGTTCGTTCTGTTGTCGATGCCAAGCGGATCGTTCAACGAGACACCCAGAGCTATTTTGGTATTTTGCTCGACGACAACAACCGCAAACCGATTTGTCGTCTGCATTTCAATCGCTCACAGAAGTACATCGGAATTTTTGATCAGGAGAAAAATGAAACCCGGCATCCAATAAGTTCGATAGACGATATCTACAACTACTCGGATCATTTGAAAAAGACGGTTGGGTATTACGATTAGTACAGCGAAAAAAACCGGCCTTCGAGGCCGGTTTTTTTATGGGATCTGTTTAAGCAGAAAGCGTCACCTCAACCTCCCAACTGAAATACCCCACCACTTCGCAGCTCTGATTCACCAGCATGAAACTCAATTCGCAGGCTGCCACGCCTGGGCTCAGGTGCGCGCATTCCCAATAGTGATCATCGGCCTGGTGGCTGCCGGGTTGGGTCGGGTTTTCCGGGTCTGGGGCTGGCACGGTGAGGTCGCTGTTGACCTGCAGTGTTGGCGGCGACAGCACTTGGGAATCGCCCACGGTCATGTCGTAGAAAACCACGCTGTGTTCGGCGATCAGGCTTACGGTCCTGCCGCGAATGTGGAGGGTTTTTCCGTTGTTGGTGGTTAATGTCAATTTGCTGTCATTTTTAACATTATCTATTCCACTGGCGACGAAGATGAATCCATCGCTGATGGTCGTTGGATTTTCAGCCTCAAGGCTGGGGGTCGGATACTTTGCGAGCAGCGACTCGGCATCAACCACCAGCAACACATTGTTGGCCGCCGCGACACTGGATGAAGGCGATTTGATCGGTTCGGAAGTCATCATGGATTCCTTTCATGATGTTGGCACAAGACGACAGCCGCTTCGGTTCATGCAAGACATCCTGTTCCTGCCGAAACGGCAACGAACGGGGTAGGCCCCTTGTTGCCAAGGGGCCAGCCTTCGTCAGTTGCGGATGGTGATGAACGGATCCCACGAGCAGCAGCCGACAACTTTGCAGTCGCGATCCACGATCAGGAAATGGAAGTGATAGGTCACGCTACCACTCGACAGGGTCTCCGAAGACCAGTAATGGTTATCGACTTTCTGGCAGCTCGGCACCGATGGGTTGCTGGTGTTCGGGACGGCGACGCAAGCCGTAGCCTTACGGGGCGTAGGCGTGGAGATCAGTTCGTTGCCGACGTTGCCGATGAACTTGTAGAAAATTACCGCGGTCTCGAAGCTCTGCGACAGGCTGGTTTCACGCCAGCGAATCAGGTCGCCCACCTGGGCTTTCAAGTTGAGTTCGCCACCGGCCTGACCATTGATCACGTTGTCCCGGTTGGTCACCATGTACACATGATTGACGTCGATCATCGTTGGCGAAGCGGGGTTTTTGCTGATGTTCGGGTAGTTTTTCAGAATGGTTTCGGTGTCGATTGAGACCAGCACATCCGTGACTCGAGACATAGTAAAGCTCCTTGTTCATAGTGATTGCCCGTCAACTTTCCAGGCATGACAACGCTTGCTTGCCTTACGGCCGTTGTTGAAACACTACGGGCGGAACCCACCATGCACGAGGCTTGAACAGGCCTTGCTCCATGCGTGCAAATTGACAGGTCGGGTTCCTTCCGACTGGCCGCGATTAGGACTATAGATGCGAAATATAGGCTGTCAAAATTGCTTGGCTGTTCCTTCGACGAACGGTCGATTTGGTTATGATTTGCGATGATTTAGCGATAAGAAAACCCCATCTCAGACTTGCGTGTTACATAAGTCGAATAGGGCTGGCGCGCGGGTCAAGGTATCGTAGCGAACCGGTTGCCGGCCTTGCCCAGGGCAACCCTCGACAGGAGAACGCAATGAGTTGGTCCGCCAAACAATACGTCGCTTTTGAAGATGAACGCACCCGCCCGGCCCGCGATTTGCTCGCGGCCATCCCGCCCGTGGACGCGCGCTCGGCCATCGACATCGGCTGCGGCCCTGGCAACTCCACCGAGTTGTTGGTCGAGCGCTTCGACAATGCCTTGGTGCGCGGCGTGGACAGTTCGACCGATATGATCGACGCCGCCCGCAAGCGCTTGCCAGATGTGCAGTTCGACACCGTTGACATCGCAACCTGGAACGATAGCGGCCCGTTCGACGTCATCTTCGCTAACGCGGTGTTGCAGTGGTTGCCTGATCACTCGAGGTTGTTGCCATCGCTGGCATCCCGACTGACAAAGGGCGGGAGCCTGGCAATCCAGATGCCGGACAACCTCAACGAACATTCCCACCGTTTAATGCGCGAAGTTGCTGCCAGTGGTCCGTGGGCCAGCAAGTTGGCGGACGCCGCCGGGCAACGGACGGAAATGGCCAGTGCCGGGGATTATTACTCGATGCTGCGACCGCACTGTGCGCGGGTCGATGTGTGGCGCACGACTTACCATCATCCGTTGGCGGGTGGGGCTTCGGGCGTGGTGGAGTGGTTTAAGGGGAGTGGGTTGCGGCCGTTTCTTGATCCGCTGGATGAGGGGGAGCGGACGGAGTATTTGAAGCAGTATCTGGCGGCGATTGAGCAGGCTTATCCGGCGTTGGAGGATGGCTCGGTGTTGTTGCCGTTTCCGCGGTTGTTCATTGTGGCAACCCGGTAAAAAGGCCAATGAACTAGTCATTTGAAACATTGAACCTGTGGGAGCGAGCCTGCTCGCGAAAGCGAACTGTCAGACAACACATGTGTTGAGCCTGAGACAGCTTTCGCGAGCAGGCTCGCTCCCACAGGGTTTACGCCATTAGTCGATTGACAGTTCTCAGCGCCCAACCCCAACCAACATCATCATCGGCCGCTCACGCTCCTCCGCCAACGCCGGCTGCGACGCCACCTGCGCATCGCTCGGCCCCCATTCATTCACATGCTGAATCGTGAACCCCGCCGCAATCAACGTATTCAACAAAGTCCCCACCGTGCGGTGCTGCTTGATCACACCCTCAGCGAGCCAATTGGTCACCCGCTCACCTTCCAACTGATAACTGTCCACCGGCCAACGTTTGCGACCTTCACCATCAATCAACCAGCCTGGATTACGCGGTGCCATGAAGATCGGGTGTTCGATGGAAAACACAAAGCGCGAACCGGGTTTCAAGGCTGCGTGGATATTTTTGAACAGGCCGGGCAGATCCTTGATGTAGTGCAATGCCAGCGAACTGTAGGCCAAGTCGAAACTGCCGGCGGGTAGATCAAGCTGCTCCAGATCAGCGCGAGCATATTGAATATTGGCAGCGGAGGTCGTCTTACGCGCCTGCTCCAGCATCTTCTCCGACACATCAAGACCGAGCACGCTGTGAGCGCCTTGCTCACTCGCCCAACGGCTAAACCAGCCATAACCGCAGCCCAGGTCCACCACTTTCAAACCTTTCATCGGCGGCAGCATGGATTGAAGTGCCGGCCATTCAGGTGCGGCATCCAAGCCACCAATGGAACGGCCCATCTGGCTGTAGCCCTGGAAAAATTCAGGATCGTCGTAAATGTTTTGCGTCATGTTCGAATTGCTCTGCTGAGTTCGTCACGGGCGGCACGAGTTGCCGCCGATTGGTTTCCCTCGAAGAGTGATGGCGCGTATTCGTTGATGGCCGCGCAGGGGGGGGAGGGTGGTTGGAGATGAGGGAATGCTAGAAAAGGTCATTAGCTCTGTTGCAAAACCTTGAGTGCTGCCGAAGCCAGAAAACCCGAGCGGCTTTTCTCTTCCGGATGATGCAATACGTACTCATCAATGCGGTTGAGCAGGTAACCAGGCAATGTGATGTTCAGCTTCTGAGCTTTGCCCAAATACTTGGTGACATCAATATCCACCAGCGCCCAAGTACAGCCTGCGTATTGCGGATTGGCGGCATGTAAGGTGACTTTATTTGCAGGCGGAATCGGTGATCCGTCCTCAGCCAGAATTTCGAAATGGCCCTCAATGGCTTCGCGAGCCATGGCCATCGCATCATCCAGATCCTCGCCAGCAGAGAAGCAACCAGGAATATCCGGAACTTCCACGCCCCAAGCCTGTTCATCATCGCCCATTGAAATCGCAATTGGGTAAAGCATGTCCTTTGTCCTCCTCGAACATCGCGCATTGAGCTCGTCAGAGCAGCGCCTGTTGCAAAATACTCATAGCCGTTTTCTTGAGCAGGTCCTTTTTCGGATGAGGAACTGTCACCAACCCCGGTTTGGTCGGATGCTTGAAGTGATGGTGACTGCCCCTGATTCGAACTAGATACCAGCCATCTGCGACGATTTGGCTTATCAAAAATCGGCTATTCACATCACCTCCGTGTGGTGTGCTTAGGTGGTTACTATACCTACTGAATTTATTTAATCAACACTATAACCACCGAGCTCTATTGGATACCAATAAGCGGATGCTAGGAACGAGTTTAGGAGGCTGTGAAAAGGCGGAAGATTTTCTGTATTGCGGGGTTTTGCGGCGGTCTAAAGTGCGGACATAACTCAAATCCCGCCCATAAAAAAACCGGCCACCAGGACCGGTTTTTCTCTATCTCTACATCCCCCGTCAAAAAACCTCAACGCGAGACCAAAATTCGATTGGAGCGGGTGAAGGGAATCGAACCCTCGTTATCAGCTTGGGAAGCTTTTACTAGTGCAGTCTCAGCGCGGTACAGGGGATATCAATTTCTGTCTGTAGCCCAGTAAAATCGCGGCTCTCAGAGGGTGGTGTTCAATCGTGTTATTTCATGCGGTATCACCTTAGATCTGTCCGACTGTCACCTGGAACTGTCACCAATGCTCACGGAAAAGCAGATTCAAGCGCTGAAACCTCGCGAAGGGGACTACGTCATCTCCGACGGCCGCACAGCCAAAGGCGAAGGGGTGCTCGTGCTCAAAGTCCGCCCCAGCGGGACGAAGGAGTTTTATTTTCAGCGGCATGTCGCTGGTAAAAAGAAGCTGGCCAAGCTCGGTACATGGCCTGAGATGAAACTAACAATCGCCCGGGACAAGTGCCGCGAGGAGAAGGGTGTGCAGGTTTCACCAGGTACATTTCAGGATCTGCTTGATCTGTATGTGAAGAAGCTCGAAACCGAAGAGGCCGCATCCGCCAGCGATGTTAAGTGGTCGCTCAAGCATTACGTCAGCGACCCATTTCCCGACCTGGTCAGCAAACCCGCTTCACTCATCGGCCCGGTTCAGATACGCAACATCATTGTGAAGATGATCGATGCCGGCATTACCACGTATTGCAATCGCGTCCGTTCACAGCTCCATGCCGCATTTCAGGTTGGGCTGGAGCAGGAGTACAACCCACGCAGTTACCTGGACGTACAAGTGCGGTTTGGCCTGGTCAGCAACCCGGTGGCCAGCGTGCCGGTTCAGGACGACTGGGAACAACCAGGTGATCGGGCTCTTTCAACTGAGGAACTGGCGACACTTTGGCAGCTACTTCCTGAGCATTTGAGTCTGGTGACGTCCGAATTGCTGAAATTTCTGATTGCATCTGGTGGCCAGCGGCCGGAGCAAGTCCTGGCAACCGAGCGACGCCAGTACCTGAAGGATCATTTAATAATCAGGAATAGGAAGGGGAAAAGTGGAGGCAAGGGTATTGAAGGAGAGCGGTCATTGCACGTCGTCCCCTTCAACAAGCTGATGCGCCAAAGTCTGAAAGTGATGAATGAAGTCAGTGAGTCCAGTGCTTATCCCTTTATGGGCAAAGCTGACGGCAAGGCGTTGCACACGCAGTCGCTGTCCCGAGCAGTGACAAAGCTCTATAGCCGACACACCAAGAAATTCAACGGCCCCTTCACACTGCGCGACATTCGCCGAACGTGCAAAACTCTAATGGGCGTAGCGGGGCTCGATAAGGAATTGAAGGACCGGATTCAGGGTCATGCCTTCGGTGATGTGGGATCGAAGCACTACGATCGGTATACCTATTTCAAAGAAAAGAAGTCAGGATTGCAGCGGTGGTCAAACTGGTTACAAAAAAATATCACTACTAAAAACGTTACGTCATGATGCTATTCGCTTTGCGAATACGGTTTCTCAAAAATTGCGGTGCTGAAATCGCTGTTTTAAATAAGGAGAGTTAAGGATGGATTTTTTAGTATACGTCAAGTCCGTGCCTGACGTAGTCTGGTCCGGACTTCTAGCTTCATTATTTACATCGGCTCTCACTCTTGGAGGTGTTTGGTTGTCCAATAGGAGCAGTACGCTACGATTGGAGATTCAACTTAACCATGACTCATATGTGAAGTCTCAGGAACGCACTGCGTCTCTAAGAAAAGAAGTTTATCTTGAAGCTGCAAAGAAGATGCCTCAAGCGCTGAGTACTTTAGTTGATGTCGCGAACAAAGACGAAACGTTTGTAATTAGCGATGATTTGAATGATTTTTTCTATGTTGCAGCTCAGGTTCAGCTAGTCGCTGAACCAGCTACAGCGTCATTGATTAATGATCTAGTACTACTATACAACGGCGTTGTAATGACGTCTGCCTTCGGTAGAGACGCACTTTGTGCCGCTATTATAGAAACAAAAAGGTTGACCAAAAAGCGAGATTTTTCGCTTTCAGAGTCTGAGCGAGTGTCTCATGAGATGCAAAAGTTAGCTGACGCTACGCCTGCAGACTCTAAAGTAATGCAGGCACTAATGGTATCCTACCTGAAATATAGTGCCGAGGCGCACGATGCAAAGTTAGAATTGACCGAATATGAGCGTAAGACCGTCCTTGAACGCTTTCGTTTACTTCAGCTCTTGCTTCCAGATTTAAAGGCAATTGCTAAAATGCAAGTAGGTGTTCTTGTAGGTATCCGAAGTGACTTGGGTTTAAGTTCGGACATTGATCTCTTAAACGCGCAGTCGGAAAAACAACTAGCTGCTATTGAACATATGATAGAGCATTTAGACGATCTAATAAAAGAGCATGGTTTGGCGGACGTTTAAATCTTGAAATGAATGAGGCCGCTTAAGCGGCCTCGGTTGGTTTCCATTCTGCAGGATTCTGCTGCCAAGCGACGATGGCGGACTCTCGCCAGCCGACTCGACCGGGTGAGATCGAAACCGGGCGTGGGAAGCGACCACTTTTCATTGCACGCCACAGCGTTGCATGTGACAAGGACGTTACGGCGATAACATCTCGTTCCCGCATAAAACGATCTAGCTTGCTCACTTTGACCTATCTCCCTGCGGTGCTGGTAAAGCTCTTTCCGACTCAATGAAACCGGAGCTTTGCCCTTCACCATCCATCACCTTAAGAAACATCACCTCAACCTTCGCTGAGTCGACGAGCACCTTTCCCACTTCGGCGATAGCCTTGGCTCGATCGATGTCCATCGGCTTGTCTTCGTCCTGGAGCGCCTCCAAGGTCGCGAACAGATGATTTCTCAGGTCGGTCATTTTGTTATTCATTGGTCGCCTCGATCGTTCTTTTCAATTTGCCTAGGAGGCGGATGGTTTCTTTGAGCTCGGGTGGAAATCGCTGAATCGTGTTACGGCTCATGAGCTCGCGCCGCGTAATTAATTCAAGATTGTCTACGGAGCAGTTTGTGTGATCGGCGGTTTTGAAAACCAACACCATGCCCTTCGGGATCGCCCCATGAACCGCCTGCCAATTGCGACGGTGCGTCCATTCCCATTTGTTAGGCTCGGCCACCTTAACTTTCATATACCCGTCCGTGGCCAACACCTCGGTTTCGATTGGGACATGATTGTGCGGTCGGTGCCCTCTGGTGAATTGTGTCTCTGCGGATTGTCCACCAGCCGCAAACGGCTTTCCTTTGTTCCAGGCGCCGTGCCCTTTTTGAAAACGCGTGGCCACTCCTGGATTGTCGTCACGACGCAACCGGCCGGAATGTTCGCTGGCCAGGAACTCTTCGCTGCGCTTCAAGCCGAGTTCTTTTGCTTTTCCATAAAGGGCGGATTTAGGGCGCCCCAACGTCTCAACTAGCTGGGCCATCGGCGTGGCCGCGTACAGCGACCTTAAACGCGACTCCTCGGCTGTCGTCCAGAAACGCCGGCGGTTGGTAGGATTTTGCAGAGGGCTAGTGGCAGAGCGTGCCCTGGCTCGTTGTAACGCTTGTTGTGCAATGGTATTCACGGTTTTGTTCCTCAAATTCAGGCCTACCGGCGAGCTTTTGCCAATTTCGCGGTAAGCCTTTCCGCCATCAAGGCAGCCCATTCTTCTGTTTTCCGTTGCTGACGTTGCTCACTGCAGCTTTTGTGTCGGCGTATTGAGCGAGCGAAACCACAGATATCGCAGACGCTGGGCAGGTCCAGGCGTTTGCTGGCCATCGCGGGCCGGATTCGTTCCTGCGACATAGTCAGGCTTCCTCCGCGACTGCTATTTCAGTTAGATAGACTTCAAAAAAACCGGGGACGTCGACGTCAACGCCGATCACCCTCATTCCGCACCAACCATACGGCTGCTCGTCCGCTTCGCAGCCACCGAAGCCTTCGGCGCTGTGAAGGTCGTGCGTCCAGCTGGTGCCCGGGTTGTCACCGAGGACGTTTTTGAACGCCGGAGTAAACTCTGCTCCGCCTTGCTCGAGCATGATTCTGATCATGGTGGATCCGGCCAGACGGATAGCCACGCGCACGAGGTCGTTGGTTTCCTCCAGGAGACGCGACTTATCGTCTGAAAAATACTGGTTGATCAGGGCTGCGCGCTCCTGGGTCAACACGTCGAGGTTCACCTCGAGCAGAACCTCGTAGTCTTTCCAGGACTCCGCAACGCGATATCGCTTCAGATTTGCGGGGGTGATAGCCTCGGCGACGCTGCCGTTGGGGTTTTGAGCTTGCATGGTTCTCTCCTTTCAGTGGTGGCTGGTGCCATGGGGTTACAGCCCCATGGCACCGACTTTTTCCGGATGCTTAGCTAAGGAGCCAGATCAGCAGATCCGGCACCTGGACCGCTACGATCGCGATCAACGCCACCGTCACGACGGCACCGATCAATTGCCCAAGCAGGGCGTCGCGTGCGGTCTGTCCAATTTGCTTTGTGTCGCGCATGGTTCTCTCCTTTCAAAAGTACCGGTTGCAGCCGGCGTTACAGGTTGCTGTCTGGCAGTCGCACCAGGTGCAGCACCAGGTCTTCAAACTCGGTCGTGTCTTCGGCACATGACCGCCATTCCAAAACCGCCTGGATCTGTAGCCTTGAGCAACTCAGCACCAGGATCTCGCGCTGGCCGTCGGTGGCTCTTACCTCCAAGATGTCGACCAGGCCGTTGGCGCCGTAGGCTTCGGCCTGCACCGTTTTGCGGTGATCGTTTCCGAGCTCGTTGAGCAGCTGGGAGACGCGGTCCTGCTGGTTTTCCGCAGTGCCGGTAACGACTTGAATTTGCATTGTTCTCTCCTTTCAGCGCTGTTCTACGCGGGTGCAGCCCTACGCCTGGAACATCCAGCACTTGACGGTGGGTGACTTGGTGATCGTGTTGTTATTCCGGGTGGCCTGGTAAGCACGCACCGCGCTGTCGACCGCCTTGTTCGATTCCAGGAATTTGCGGCAGCGGGATTCCTTCAGACGATCGCGCAGCTCACTGACGTCGGCCAGCTTCTGGCGGTGCTCTGCGGCTCGCTCGACGAACTCGTTGAGGTTGATGGCGATGACGTTGTCTTTTTTGCTGTGGTTCACCACCGGCCCATCGGCGTCGAGGCCTTGCAGGTATTCGTAGACTTCCCAGAATTCAGCAACGACAGGGTGGTCTGCGCTGATCGAGCTTTGGCGCTCGATCGCCATTGAAATGATGCAACGTTGAGTGGTGCTGATATGCGAATCGCTCAGGGGTACGAGCGAGCGGATGCAATCCAGCAGGCCGAGCAATTGGGCGTGGTTTTTAACAATCCGTTCGACGCGGATGTAGCCTCGCAGCTGATTCCCGCATTTTTGGCATGCCGCCTTTTCGTTGTTGGCTGGGTACTCGGTGTCGCAACTGATGCAATGGGTGTGCAGCCGGCGCAAACGCGCTTCGTGTGCGGGGATTTTGTCGGCGAGTGTGGACATGACATCGCTTTCGCGTTTCACCGCCTGCAGCAGGAAATGACTGAGCTGGCTTCCGTCCAGGGCGGTCAGCCGGTCAGCCGCGGCTCGACTGTCTGGCGTCACGTTCGGCCGCACAAAGTGCAGCTTCACAATCCGCGTCATGATGGCTTCTGAAGCAATCACAGGCGCGTTCTGGCTGATCGCGATCGTTCCTCGGAAGGGCGGCTCGTAGGTTTCGTTGCCGGCGGTTTTGACGCCCTTTGTCGCCAAGGTGCCGCCGCCGAAGTAGTCCTTCAGCTCGTCCCATTCAAAGTTCTTCGCGTGGGATTTGTCGTCACCGCTCCGATCGGACTCCAGTAGCACCACTGGCATGCCGGACACCTGGCCCATCAGGCGGCTACGGCCAGCCTTGGTGGATTTCGACGGGTCAAACCCTTCGTAACCGGCGCGGCCGAGCAGCTTCCACAGCAGGTTGAGCAGTGTGGTTTTACCGGCCCCGGCCTCGCCGGTGGCTTCCAGGAAGGGAAAGGACTGGTACCGAGCGCGGATCTGCTCGGCGAACAGCGAGCCAAACCAGAAGGTCAGCGCGACAACGCCCTGGGCGCCGAAGCACGTCCACAACAATTTCGCCCATTCGTCGCTGTATTCCTTCGGGTCGCGCTGAATTCGCACCGGTACCGCGCGTTGCAGGGTTTTCAGACGTAGCTTGCCGAACTCGAAAAATTCCTCGTCGTTGACGTCGATCACTTGACCATCTTTGATGGCCACGTCGCCGTACACGTAGCAACTGTATTCCTTGCTATACCCGACAAAGTCGATCGTCTGAACCGTTTTGATCGCGAACAGCTGGTCCTTCATGATCTTGTCGAGCTGCTGGCCACTGCCGGTGAATACTGCGCCGGCGGCCATGCCGAGCAGACGTTTCTTGAACTCGCTCGCAGCGGCTACCTGACCACCGGTGAAGGTGTTTTTTACCGAACCGCCGTCGTGCGGAAAATCGACACGGAAGAAGTACCAGGACTCGTCAGTGATCTCATTGCGCTGGAAGTACAGCGCCTGGGGATAGCAGTTGGCGATCTCGACTACGCAGCCCGACATGCGCAACGCTTTCTCACGCATCGCTTTATTGTTCAGCTGCTGCTCTTCGTGGTTTTCGCTCGTTTCCAGCGCCTGCATGGCGTTGTTGAATTTGCTGATGTCCAGCTTCCACCAGTAAAGGCGGGACTCAAACCCGAAGTGGAATTCCTCACGCTCGCGCCAGTTGTACATCAGCAGCGCTTTTTCCGACGCGCTCTCGGCTATAAGCAGGGCACCATGGTGGCGGGCCTCGTCGAGGTCCGCTTCTGTGCGCTTGCGGCGATCGGCTTCATCGCTGATAAAGGTCCAGCGCTGATGCAGATCGTTCCAGTCCACCTTTCGCGCATCACGTTGCGGAATCTGAGCCGCAGTGCATTCAAAGCCCAGAGCCCGGGCCATGGCGACCCATTTGCGGGTGTACCGGTGTGCGCCAGGCTCGTTGTCCAGGGCCCACACCAGTCTCGGCAGATTGCCTGCTCGATCGACGGCGAGTGCTTTCAGCGAGGCCTCGGGAAATGCATTCGACGACATTGCCGCGACCGCATCGATCGCGTTGTGCTCGAGGGCGATCGCATCAAAGATGCCTTCGACGATCCACAGTTCTTTGGTCTGTGACAGGTCGATATTCGGCGAGCACCACCAATAACCTTTGTACGACGCTCCGGGTTTGAATCGGGCTTTCTTCTTGCCGAAGCGCTGAGGCTGGTCAATCAGGCGCTCCCAGTAACCGCCGTGCTCCAAAGGAAAACGGACCGTTGCTGATCCGATATTCAGGTCGCGGTCAAAATAGTTTTCCTGGGTGAACAGTCCGGCGACCAGCTCGATCTTGAAGCCCCGGGCGAACTCCATATAAGCGCGGGCGCTTGCTGTCGGTTGATCGTCCGTGGCAGGTGCACGTTTGCTCCAGTCGTCGAACAGATCCGCGTACAGCTCTTTGACATGCCACTGCTGACCGCATTTGCTCTCACGGCCGCATTTGATGAACCACGGATTGTTGAAACTGGAGTACAGCTCTTTTTTATTGCAGGCAGGGCAGGTGCCACCGCGCATGAAGTCGGTGCCTGAGCGATGCCGCAGGCCGTAGTTCAATTCGAGTCGGGTCAATACATCGCCCCGGATTTTTTGTTCCATCTCCATCGTCACGCCTGCTTTCTGATGGCGACCTGAAGGGCGCCGAGAGTTGTTTTTTGAGCCGCCAATGCGGGATAGGCGGACAGGATTGCGCTGGTGCGTAAGCCATCAGGGACGCGCCGAAACTCATCCGAGTACCAATGCTCCTGGATGCCCATTCGCAGGCGCTCACGTAGATCCTGCTGCAATGCAGCTGCGAGGCTTTCGCTCAGGTCCAGACGGATGGAAAGTGCTGTTTTCATGGCTTTTTCCCTGATTTCAGGCGCAATTTGCCCAAACCCACACGCAAGCGGTGGTGTTATTCGGTCAGTTGAAAGGGGCTATTGGTTGGAGCTGAGGGGCGTCGACCAGGTGTTCAAAAATCAAGGCGATGGGAATGGCGAAGGATTTGCCGCTGGCTGGGTCGGTGACTACCGCGACCGATTGGCTGCTGCTCTTAAGGTTGAGGTGGCGCTGGCCACCGCTCGAACGCAATTCACCGAATGCCAAGCCCGTCAGTGTTTCGGCGAGGCAGACAGGCACTCCCAATGTTGTCTGCAGGTAGGTGACGGTGCGGTTGAAGAGCTGCTGGTCATTTTCCAGGTGTTCAGCCTGGTGGCGTCGCATGTAGCAAAGCGCGGCGGTTTGCATGGCGGCACGGTATTCACGTTCGGGATTCTGCGCGGTGTTCATCAGGCCGTCTCCAGTCCAAGTAGATCCATCTGTTGTTCGCCTTCCTTTTTCATCGCGTGCCGGCGAATTGCGACAGGTGCCACCGGCAGGCAAACGGAAGGGTTCGGCATTCCTGAAGGACTCATCTCGTGAGTCATTTCGAACTGAGCCCGCACAGACCAGCCGCAGGCCTCGTTGATGCATTGCAAGTAGGCAATACGCAAGAAGATGTGCGTGCCTTCACTGGTTCGGATGCGCATTCGCTCCCGGCAGTGCGGACAAACCAGCTTGTAAGTACTCACTTTTTCTCCCCGCCGCGAGTTGCGGCCATCGGCTAGTGCCGAGAATTGGCGGTGCTTCCTGCACCTACGTTTAATCCTGTCTGCCCGGGTTTTCCCGGTGCAGGACGATCACTGCGGTGATCTCTTCATGCCTGGCCGCAACGTGCACACGGTGCGCCGCGAGAATGGCCTGCACCTCGTCGTCCTGGATGACCCCATCTTCAAGAGCCTTGGCGATGATGGCGTCGACCAGCCCCCGCTTTACTGCGGTGTTGATTGAGCGGGCATACAGGTCGATGTTGTCGAGGTGCCCTGCTTCAGCGACAGGGACAAACACGCCGCCGTACAGGCTGCAGACGAAGTCCGGCAGGTGAGAGGTGCCGGCTTGCGATTCCAGAAGGCAGATCTGCTCATCAGTTAAAGGTCTGCTGCCGGCATTCTCGTAAGCGTGGTTGTCGAACTTCTTCACCGACATGCCCAGGCGCGGAGCGGCGCAATCACGGCCGCCTGGGTACGCGCAAATCACTGCGCTAACGACCTGCCTACGTGTTTCTAGAACGATGCGTTTCATCTTCTGGTTTCTCACCGGGACCACTGCAATTATTTTGATATCACGCCGTCTTTGATTCCCAGGAGTACAGCTGCTCGTCGGGCCTCACCTCGCACGCCCTTCTTGCGACCGTTCAACAAATCGCTGACCAAATTTTTGTTCAAGTCATGTTGCCGACAGAACTGCGCAATGGTGATCCCGTTGCGGTCAAGGTCTGCGCGGGCTTGCTCGGCTGTAAGGAGGACGGGCATAGTGTTCATGTGTGTTCAATCGTGTTGTGTGTGCCATCATTATGCCCAAAACTTTGGCTGTGTAAAGCGATGCATGCCAAAAATTTGTGTGTCTGGAGAATCCTTGGATAAGACTTTGGGCGAGAGGCTCCGGGAAGAGCGCGACCGACTTGGCAGAAATCAGAACGAGTTCGCTGATATAGGCGGTGTTAAACGCAACTCCCAAGGCAATTACGAGAATGATCGACAGAGGCCGGACACGGCTTATCTGTTGGCGATCTCGAAAATCGGCGTGGACGTGATGTATGTGCTTTTCGGTCGGAGGGACACGGCAGCTGGAACGCAGACCACCATCGAAAATGAGGTGCTTAACTGCTTCCGTTCGTTGAGTCCTGGTGATCAGATTGTTGTGCACCGGGTGGCTACCGGGCTGGCTGAAATGGCGGCTAAAGAAGCGCAGGGCACGCTTCCATTGGAGTGAGCCTGCATCAGCTTCTGTAATGCAACCATACGAAAGACTGCTCACCAGGGGCTTCAGAAAGTCGCGATTTGGCCGATTCTCTGCGCCTTTTAGGAGTAGCGAGCATGTTGGATCGAGGCGTTTTGGAGCAGCTTGAACAGGACGTTCGGGACAGGGAGTGTTCCGCACCTCAGCTGACGCAGCTTGAGTGCATTCTGTTGGGCATGTATCGGAAAATGTCGGAGGCGGACAAGAGCCACCTACGACGCTTGGCGGAAATGATGGCCAATACGGAGTAACTCCTGGCCAATCTCCCGCGCCCCGGCTGATCATGCCGGGGTTCCTGTAGTAGCTGCAGCGTTCTTGGCCTGCAGCCGCTTGTATTCCCGCTCCACCGCACGCTGTGCCGACTTCTTGCTCTCATAGAGGTGTGTCAGCCTCTTCGGCTTGCTCTGGTCACCCTCAGTAAGCTTTTGCTGCTTTCCGCTTTTCTTGTCGCGGTACCACGCGACGATGCCCGAATAGTTTTTGGTGTCGTCGGCTAGTTCCGCCACCTCGTCGCCATCCGGCAACTTCGACTCGAGCTCCAGGCTCGTGGTGAATGAGTCCGACGTGAAACTGTGTTTGACGTTACCCCCCAGCCAGATGATGTCTGCAATTTCCTGCTTGATTCCTGTCAGGGAGTAGGTGAGCTCCGGCGTTAGATCCGGACGACCGCGCGCCAGCGAGTAGCTGAGCGTCGCAGTTCCCCGCTGCAGCTTATTCCACTCTGCCCTGGCAGCGACCAGCGCACTTTTTTGGTCAGTGTAGGAGTGCCGCAGGTCCTTGATGTTGTCTCCGCCGCCGGATAACGCTGACTTTTTCTCGGCGCTGTTTACGTCGTAGTAGAACGCCCGCACGCCTGTGTAACTGTCTCGATCCGCTTGCAGAAAACGGTGCTGGTCACCGTCACGGCGGGTCAGGGTGATGTGCGGCAGGTTCAGTCCGCTGGCGCTGGTTGCATTGCCGATCGGCATGAACAGTAGCTTGTTGGCTTTCACTGTAGCGATCGCATCATGCTCCTGCCCCAGTCGGGAGAGCAGGTTCGCGTCTGACTCATTGGCCTGATCAAGATGTACCAATTTGATCGCGCTGAGGGCGGCGCTTACCAGCGGACCAAGGCCGTAGGCACCCGCAATGGCTTGCACGACCGACTCAATCGTTTCGTTATGCCAGCTTCGTTCCCGCTTGACCTTCAGCCCCGCACTAAGGTCCACGCTGCGTGCTCGGATGTTCAATTGGTCCGGCGCGCCGCTGTGTTCTGTCTCGTCGACGGTGTATGAACCTTTGTCGACCAAGCCGGTATCGCTCCAACCAAGCCACAGGCGCAGGGTTGCGCCTTTTGGTGGAATGACTAACCGGCCATCATGATCCGACAGCGTCACGTCCAACTGATCAGCAGCAAGTCCGCGGTTGTCGGTCAACTCGATGCTCATCAAGCGTTTCTCGATGGCCGCTGTAATGTCGCGGCCGTCGACCTCGAGGCGGCAGATTGGGCGCGGGTATGCTTTCGCTTCCCGCATCGAAGCCTGCGCGTCATTCAGATAGCCATCAATCTTGCCCAGTACCTGCTCGATCACAGAATTTTCCTCAGGACGTTGCCGGCCGTGCTGATACCGGCACCGAGTAGGTCGACGCGCCCGTCATCGATCCGCTTGAGCGCAATGGTGAATTCAATTCGCCGTGCTGCGCCGTCCTGGAAGAACAGGGTTTTTGTCTCGCTGATGTTCTCAATCACCCAGATGCCCATGATCCTCCCGGTGCCTTCGATCAGCGGCCAGGCCTTGCCGGTATCCGCCATGGCGCGAAGGGTGTCCAGGCTGAGCGGGCTTCCAGCGAGCGCCGGCAGAAGAACTCCAGGCATGCTGATCGAATCCTCGCCACGGCCCAGGAACTGGCGTGAAGGATTGGTGCCAATACGGGAGGTGGAGCCATGACGCCATTCTGTCTGCCGCTGCAGCTCCTGATACGCCAGGGTTTCGAGGCTGAAAATGAACATGCCCAGTGACATCATCATGTCCGTTTACTCCTGGTCATAAAGGGCGCTGCGGCCCTTGGCTTGTTTTGCGTGCTGCCGCTTGTCCAGTTCTGCCGACACGGCTCGCGCGATCGCAGCGGTATCCATTCCTGGGGCAGCGTGAATGTTGATAACGATTTGATCGGGCGCCATCTGCATCGCCGCTGGAGCTGCTGCCGGACTAATTGGCGGGCGGTTGTCGACCGCGATCGCACCTTGAGCGCCGCCCATACCGACGGCGATCGCACCCACTTGGGCCAGTCGTTTGCCTATGCCCATGATCGAATCGAGCATGCCGCCACTTTCAGCTTTTGCCCCGGGCACGGATGCAGCTGAGTTCAGAGCGGCGGTGGTTGCCTCGGGCATTGCAGCCGCAGGGTTGAGAGCTGCGCCCGCGTTGGTAATGGCACCGATGGTGACAGTCCCTGCTTGAGTCATAAGTTCGCCCACGGCCTTCACTGCTTCCATAGGCCCGCTTTGGCCTTCAGCAACGCCCTGCGCCAACCCGGCCATGGTGAAGCCGCCAAGTTCTGCAAAAACCCGGGAGGGGCTGTGAATACCCAGCTTCTCCTTGAACCAATCGACAGTGTTGCTGCCGGCATCAGAAATCGCCGTCTTCACCGAACCCATGGCGTTCGTGATGCCGTTGACGAGCCCCGCGATGATCATTCCCCCGAACTCTGTAAATTTGCCTGGCATCTCGACGCCCATATAGTTCATCACCGCCGAGAAGGCCTGATAGATCAGCCCAATGGGGCTGAAATTGGCGAGTGTCTGCAGGATCCCGCTGATCCCGCCGCTAAAGCCCAGCTTGATTTCGGCCCACGCACTAACGAAGTAAGCCTTCACCTTGTCCCAGTTCGCATAGATCAAATACGCAGCGGCCGCGATTGCAGTGATGGCCAAGCCAATTGGGTTGGCCATGAACAGTCGGCCAACCCCCATGAATGCCTGACCGACAAAGGGCAGAACCTTCGAGCCCAGGTTGAAAAGCAGGCCGATCACAGAGGGCAGGCGGATCCCGATCAATGACAGCCCGTAACGCACGGCGAGGAAGGGGCCAAGGGTTGTGGCCAGTGCGAGGGCAACGGTGCTGAAGCCGATCGACATTGTCGCAATACCGGCGGCTACTTTAAGGATGCCCAGCACCAGTCCCGGGTTCGCGGTCGCCCACGCATTGACGCGCTCCAGGACACTGTTAAATCCGGTGACCAGTTGAATCAGTGCTGGCCGGAGGGTGGCGCCCAGGGCGCTGCTCAGGTTGAACATTCGGTTCTGCGACATTTCCCATCGGGCCGACAACTGGTCTGCGCGGATATCGCCCTCGCGCTGCATTGAACCATCGCGTTTTGGCGCGTTGTCCGCCCCGTTCACCAGGTCAAGCTGTCGCCGATACTCGCCAATGTTGGACGCCAGTTTCGCGGCATCGTCGCCGTATTCCTTGCCGAACAGCTGGGTCATCACGCCGAGCTGCTTGTTTTTTGGCAGTTTGTTTACCGCTTCCAGTACCTTCTGAATGGTGCCCGTTGCGTCCTTGCTCATGCCATCCTGGACCGCTTTCGCTTCCAGCCCGATCGATTTGAGGCCAGTGACAAATCGCTTGGGTTGTTGGGTGGCGATAGCCAGTTCTCGAATCATCGCGTTGGTGGCAGTCGCGGCAATTTCCGACGATGCCCCGAGTGTCAGGAACGTTGAGCCCAAAGCGGCCGCGTCCTTGAACGACATGCCGACCGACGCAGTAATACCCGCTGTGCGCTGCATGACGTCAATGATGTCCCCACCCTTCGACATCGCGTTGTCGTCGAGGTAGTTGATTGCATCGCCGAGTTGGCTGACGTTCTTGATGGGCAATTTGTAGAGACTGGCGATTCGCGCCAGGCTTTCGCCGACCTGGTCCGCAGGTAACTCAAAAGCCGTTGCGGCGGTCGCCGCGACGCGTGCGAACTCCAGCAGGTCGTCTTTGCCCTGGATACCCATTCGTGCGCCGCCTTCCACCAGCGCCGCGATATCGGTAGTCGCCATGGGGATAGTTTCGGACATCTTCTTGATGGCCGCTCCCATGTCGTAATAGGTTTGGGTGAGCTGGCCGTTGTCGTCCCGGGCGCCGTTGACCTGTTTGGCTACACCCGCCATGGCATCTTCGAAACGGGAATAATCTTTGACCATCCCAACGATCGGCAGGCCGACCGCTGCACCCACCGCCCCTGCGCTCGCGCCGGCTACAGCGGCGTTGCCGGCGAGCTCTTTGCCCTTGGAATAGTTTCTCTGTGCCTTAGAAACCCGTTCCTGCTGTTTGGCGAGCGCAGAGAGGCGATCTTTTTGAGCCTGGATGGCTCTATTCGCCGCCTCAATCTCGGTTTTAAGGCGGCGCTCGGTGGTGCCCAGGTTACGGGTGTCAGCACCGGTGGATTTCATGAGGGGGATCAGACGCTGCAGCTCCGATCGCTGCGCTGCGTGTTTGTTGGTTAGCTTTTCCACCGAGGTGGAGGCGTTGACAAACGCCTTTTGGAAAGCAGCAGTAGGGGCGTCCATCTTCTGCAGTTGCTCACGCAGGCCGCGTAGTTTGTCCTGCGCCTTGGCCAATTCTTCGGAGGATTGGCGGACGGCTTCCTTCTGACGGGTATAGCTGGAAATGTTGGACTGCTGGGCGTTGAGCTCCTTCAGCTGGTCCCGCGCCGCTTTCAAGGCGCGTGACGTAGCATTGCTCCCTGCGCTGATCTGTTTGAGGGGCGCGGTGACCTTGTCGATCGCCGACAGCAGAAATTCCAGCCGCAGCTTGTCAGTCATCCTTCGCCCCACTTCGTTTACGAGCGCGTTCGCGCCATTCCATCAGTTCGGTCAGGGTGAGCGGATCCATCTCCGCTGGCCCCCAGTGAAAAATCACGGCGATATCCGCCATTGCGTCATCTACGCAACGAGGGATGCATCCACCTTCGCCGACTTCGGTAGCAAAAAACCGGCGACCTCGGTGGCCATCTGCACTAGGTCAGCCGGATCCATCAGGCCAATGTCGTGATCGGTCAGGGTCGGCGTGGTGATACGCGGCAGCACCTTGCGCAGTGCGAGTACGTCCATCTGCAGCAGGTCGGTCAACGAGACGCCGCGCAACTCGCCGGAGACGGGTTTACGCAGCGTCACCTCGGTGATTTCGGTCGAGCCTCGGATGATCGGCGTGTCCAGGGTGATGACTGGACGGTTTGGGTTTTTCTCAACGGAGACGTCTGCAGCTTCGTTTTTTTCAGGAGTTTTCATGTCTGTAGCCTTTGCGATAGAGGCGCCGGACGAGCCGGCAGGGAAAGTCGAACTTACAGGCCGATCGCCTTACGGTGTTCTGCCAGCATGTCGGTGCCATCGACTTTAAAAATGAAGTTGAGCAAGTCGATTTCGACCTCTTCATTGCCGTCGATCGTCAGCTTGTAATAGCTGCAGGTGGTGGTGAACTTGTGCTCGGTGTCTTCACCGCTTTCCGAGTCGCCCATGTCGATTTCTTCGTGGCGACCGCGCACGATGACCTCAACGGCCGAAACAGCGCCGGTGTCGTCGCGCTGGATAGAGCCAGCCCAACGCAGCATGACGCCACTCGCGGATACAGCACCGTACTGGCGCAGCGCTGTCAGGTCCCAGCCACCGAGAGTCCACTCCAACTGGATGCCGTCGTCGCCATGGCCCAGGTCGACCTTCACCGCGCCATCCATACCACCGCCCCTGAAGGCTTCGAGCTTGCGGGCGAGTTTGGGCAGGGTGACGCTCTTGCACGCACCGACGTAGCTGACGCCGTCGTTGTACAAGTTCATGTTCTTGAGTTTTTTGGGCAGAGCCATTTGGGCGCTCTCCTAAAGGCGCGGTCGAAGCCGCGCGAATGAATGAATATCAGGCGTTGACGCGGCTGGCGAAGTCGATCAGGTAGCGATCGGTGATGCGCTGGCGAAGGTTCAGGTTTTCCAGTGGTGGCACCGGCGTGTAGTCGTAATCCAGGTACAGCTTGCCGGCCTTGAGGGTGTCCTTATCGTTGGCGGCTTCGTCGTACCAGCACTCGCCGCCGATCAGGTAGCCAAGGCGTACCCATTCGCGGAACTTGGCGTTGATACCCTCGACGATGTCGCGCACCAGACTTGGATGCATCGGCTTGTCGATCGCCCAGAATTGGCCTTCGGCCATGGTGTCGGCCAGTACCTGGGCGGTGCGGGTGTAGTTTTCGAAGGCGAACAGGGGGTCGTCACTGCAAGTGCGGGAACCCCAGAAACGGAAGCCTTCGCGACGAATCAGCGTGGTGACATCCGCCGCGTTCAACAGGCCCGCGTCGGTGGCAGGGTTCTGCAGATCCCAGTAAATGTCCCGGCTCAGTCCTGATACGCCGTTCACCGCTACGTTGGAAAGGGTTTTGTGCCAGCCGACCTGCTCATCGAGTTTGGCGCGCAGGCCCAACGCTCGGGCGATCGCCGATGCCGGCGCATCAGTGTTCAGCGTGGTGTCCCAGTTCACGAAGTCCGGCCAGATGGTCATCAGCTCACGGGCACCGAAGTTTTCCCGGTAGGCGATGGCGTCAGAGACTGTCTCGCAGTCCCAGGCACTGGCGTAAGCGAAACCACGCAGCTTCTGTGCGGTCAGGACGAGCTCAGTGGCCACCGCCAGCGAGTCGAGACCAGGTACGCCGAGGATGCGCGGCCGCACGCCCAACTGCGCCTCCGCAGCCAGCAGTGCCTTGAGCCCGGTGTACTGACCGCCAGCAGTGACTCCACCAATCACATTGGTGGTGGTCGCGGCAGCGTCCGCACCTTGGGCGACACGTACAACCACGGTGACTGGGCTTGCCTGGTCGGCGATGGCATCCAAACTTTTAGCGAGCGTGCCCAGTTCACCGGCCTTACCACTTGCGGTAAGCACGTCGGTAAGCAGAACAGGGCGGTTGAGTGGAAACGCGACCGGGTCGGCATCTTCGGCGGTGCAGACCATGCCGACGACGGCGGTTGCGACGGTGCGGATCGGGCGGGTGCCTTCGTTGATTTCGACAACTCGGACGCCGTGGTGATAATCGGTTGGCATGGGGAGAACCTGCGCGTGGGTGGCAATGAAACGCAGGGTGACGCGCGCGCGTTGATCGGACGAGCGTGTAGGTTTGTACAAAAGGGATCTACAGGCCGCAGGAACAAAAAACGCCCCGTAGGGCGTTAGCTGATTTGTTGCGCAATCCAATCCGGTTTGGCGGGCCGACTGGCGATCTCCGGAAAACCTGAATCGGTAGGCCAATCCCGCAACGCCTGGACATAGTCCAGCAACTCGCCGGATTGTGCGGTGGTCAGCGTTGTCGGCCGTGCTGAATCCACTTCGTCGCGGTGCCGCTCGCGCAACCATTTCACGCTTTCAATCTCGGTGTCACGCCACTGCCTGGCCCGGGCTGCCAGCTCTTCCGTGGAGGGCTCAGGCAAATCGACCCAGGCCAGGTTGCCATCTTCCAAACCGAGGACCTTGTTGAACGGCGCGGACTGCTTCCAGTACTGCGCTTTTTCCTGATCCGTTAACTCGCGTGCGTCTAGCGGCCATCCACCTTCCTGCTCGTAAAACGCTTGATCGTCCGCCAGATAAAACCCACCGGTGGACAACGCAAAAAACACTTTCTGCTCTGACATGTCTAGCGCCCCAAAGAAATCCATTGAGCATTAAAACCACCTGACGATTTAACCCCGGTAGTTGATTTGTAGAACGGCATGGTGAACCCGCCCAACACTGTGCCCGTGGACAGATACGCGGCATCTGTGTTTTGTCCTGACAGGGCGATAGTGATGATCTCCAGGGCTGAGTACCCCAGCGGATAGTTCACGTTAATGTCACCGCTGGCATTCACCGCTGCGGTGCCAAAGTTGATGATCAACCCCCCCGGCACGTCGGGGATGCGGATGTAATCGTTTTTCCCGAACGAACGCTTGGCAAAAATGCTCATGATCGCCGCGACCGTGGGCACCAGCGAATCACTCAAGCCAGCCGCCATCTGCGAGGCCGTGGCCAGCTGAATCAGACCAGCCAGACTAGTGGTCGCTGGCTTCACCTGGGCGGCCACCGCCTGTTTCACGCCCAGGGACGTCACCGGTTTGGCGTTATCCGCCCCAGCTTCCGCCTCAGGCTGCGTGGCCGAAGCAATGCCATAGCCTGCCAGGCTGGTCGGATTGGTACCGGCAATGACCCGGCCAAACTCATCGACCGAGACACTGCGGAACGTGCCCGGGGCGATACCTGGGTGGCCGGCGATCATTTCAAATTGCAGGTCGGTGGTGCCCAGCGTAATTGGCGCATCGGTCACCAGTTGCCAAACGCTGTCGTGGTTGGCCGTGCCCTTCTCAACGTGGACGAACAAGCCCGGGGTGACTTCAATGCTGGTGTCGGCATCCAGCGAGCGCGGCCACGCGCCATTGGCGACCACGTAGATGCCGTTGGTTTTGGGTTGCGCCTGATTTTTCACCAGCACGCGAGAACCCGCGCTGACGTCGACGCCATCAATGACTTGTGGACCACTGAGTACAATCGGGCCTGTGGTGGCCACCACTACCGAATGCTTGAAGTCCTGCTTGTTCAGTTCGTCGACGATTTTTTGATCCACGTATTCGCGGGTGGCCAGCACCACCGCCGGGTCAATCTTGAGGGTGATGCTGCCGGTGCTGGACACGATCAAATTCATGCGCACGATCTGAGTGCGGCCGGAGCCTTGCGACAGGATCGGTTTGAAGCTCGGCGCGCAATTGGCCACTGCCACCAAATCACCGTCCGAGTCGTACAGACCAATTTCGCGAATCCACTTGCCGCCTTCATCAGCAGGAATAACCTGCTCGGCGATAATCACCGCTGCGTTGGCCGGGTCGACCTTGAGCTGATTAAGAGGGCGTCGGCGCCACTCGTTGATCAAGCTGGTTTGTGCCGCATTGGGAATTGGGTCGGTGCCATTGGCATCGCCCACGCCCATCTCGGTGATTCTCCAGGGAGCGCCAAGTGCGTCAGCGTTAGCCTGCTTTGCGATCCCCACATTAGTGAGGATTGCGAAAAACTGAGAGTTCGCATCAATCATGGTAAACGTCCAGGGTGTCTATGGAGTGTTCGCGCCCCACCACACCGAAATGACCCGTGACTTCAATGTCACGCATCACAGGCGGGTACACGTCGATTTCGTCGCCCTCATAAAGGACGACACCGATATTCAGGTTGCCTTTGGATTCCAGGCTTATTGCCAGCCCTGTCAGATGCCGGCTTACGGGCTTGGCATCGTCGATCAGGCGTTCAAGCTCCTGATACATCTCTTCGGTGATGCCCGTGTCCAGTACGCCGACTTTCAACTCGAAAGTTCCAGGTGTGCCCGCTGGCACGGTTTGCCACCATTCCAGGACATCGATCAAATAACCGAGAGGCTCCACTACGCGCCTCAGCGCACCGATCGTTCCTTTACGGGAATGAATAAAGTAGGAGCCTTTGATGACTTGGCGCTTGGTAACTTCCGACCAGGCGCTGTCCCATCGATCTACGGAGAATGCCCAGGCGAGATAAGGAAGTAGCTGTAACGGGCACCGATCCGGATTTAACAAATCCCTGATCGGAACCGGTACGCGCTCAATCTGCTTAAGTGACTCGGCCGCCAGCCGTTCAAGTTGTGTTGCGTTCGGTGGCAACAGGCTCGTCATGCCTGTGCTCCAACGGCAATGCTAAACCCGGTGCAATACGCTGCTTCTGCCTCGCTTGGAGAGATATCGGTCCAGTTGTGAAGCACAACTTTGCGTACGCCTTCGACATGCAGGGCCGCATGAATCGCCGACTCTGATATTTCTACGCCCAGGCGCCGGCGTTGGCTTACGAATGCAGAGAGTCGTGCTTGTGCTGCTTCGCGGATTGGCTCGGCTTCGGGGCCTGTGGTGGCGAGATAGAGGACGGCATCAATGCTGTAAGGCAGTACGTTTGCCGATTGCACCGTCAGCCGGTCAGCAACAGGTCGCCGGTCCTCATCGCTGAGGTAGTTTTTGACGACGTTCAGCAGCACCTGGTCAACGCTTCCGTCTCCGATCAAACCTTGAATAGTGACGACTACGACCGCCGGCGACGGGCTTTCAGCGGTAGCGTCCGCCACCCGGCCGTCGGCGCTGCGCGCGTGCAGGATGTAGCTGTTTCGTGGTCCTGCAGTTGAAAGCCCTTCCCATGCCATTTGTGCGCGTTCCCGCAAGGCGTCGTCTGACTCCATCACCGCGATGATCGGTGGCACTGCTTTGTTGTTACCCGGGGTGACGACCAAGCGCGCGACATTGACGTTGCCGGCGAGCTGTTCTAGATCCTTGCCCTTCGCCTTGGCCAGCATGTTGGCCAGTGATGCTTCGTTCACGCGCTGACGCAGTAGCATCTCGCGATACGCGTTCTCCTGCAGGAGCTTGGTGAGGGGTTCTGACTCCACCGCTAGGGTTGCGGCAACTTCAGCTTGTTGTTCTGCCGGCCAGAGGCTGACTGCATACGCCTTGCGTTCGGCGAGGATCTGCTCGTAGTCAATCTGTTCGACAACTTCAGGATCCGGTAGCTGAGCCAGGTCGATAGGAGTGAATGTTTTCATGTTGTTGCTCCCAAGCTGAGGGGAACGCGCAGGCTCAACGGCTCGTTGGTGTCTACCAGACTGCCCTCGATGTCGAGCATTGCCTGGCCGGCAACATCACCCAATGTGAGTTGTACTCGACTCAGGTGAATCCGCGGCTCCCACCGCATCAACGCGATGGCCGTAGCCGCATAAGCCTGCAGTCGGGTTGCGCTGTTGAGCGGCCAATCAACCAGGTCAGCGAGCTGGCTGCCGTATTCGCGCCGCATCACTCGGGTTCCGATAGGTGTGGTCAGGATGTCGGCGATCGATTGCACCAGGTGATCGTCGCCGACGATGCTGCGGCCGGAGCTGCTGTTCATGCCGATCATGGGATTGGCCCTTGAGATGTCCCGTTACCTGCTTGAACTCCGGAGGTGCGGTGCTTGACCAGACTGATCTCTTGCGGGCCTGCGATGAAGTCCTTGGTCGAGGTCACCAATCCGTCTATCACGACATCGCCGGTGATATGCGTACCACCTGGTGCAATCAGAACGGCTTTACCGCCTTCCGGCAGCGTCGCGGTCAGGGTGTGGCTCGCGGTGTCGTAATCAACAATCGCGCCATCGCGATACCGGCGCCGGCGGCGGGTTGGCACGTTGTCTGGAGCAGGAAAGCGATCGCTGTACAGGCCGAAGATGACGAAGCCATGGGCAGGGTTACCGGAAAGCGAAAGCACCAGGCACTGCTCATCGATACTGGGCGGATCCCAGTCGCTGTCCTCGCCGGCACGCATGGCGAAGAACGGGAGCCAGTCAGTCAGCAGGCCACCGGTTTTCACACGGCAACGCGGCTTGACCGGATCGAGTTCGGCGATGGTGCCGGCACGAATCAGGTTTTCAAGGCGTCGAGTCAGTTCAGTAAGAGAGTCCATGCCGCCGATGTTGCAGGTCGCGCGTGCGAGCTGCATCGGCGGTGGGTTGTAGCGCGAGTGCGTACAGGAGTCGGTCAGCCGGTAAGGTGATCGATGAGCAGATTTCGGATGTTCTCCAACTCGTCGCCGCTGAATCCCAGCAGCTGCCGTGTTTCGTATTGAACATCCGCCTGGCCGCGTTCTGGCCGATCCTTGAGGCCGTACTGGTGAACCCGGGCAATGCGGCTTATACGCCCAACAAATCCGACCGACATGCCGTTTGTTGTGCTTTCCGTTCGCAGGTAACGGGCCGTTTTCAGCTTGCTGAACATCTTGCCCTTGATCCGGCCTTTTTTTCCACGCAGGTCCTTGGGTTTACGTGGTGCGAAGGCTGAGCCATCAGGATTACGCTGAGCGGTGATGCGTTTCGACTGGCTTCGACGTAGATCCCGGGCGACGGCGCCAAGTAGCTTGCGGCGTTCGCCCTCGTCCAGTTTGGCCAGTAACACTGAAACCCATTTTTCCAGTGCCTGTAGCTCATTGCTCATGGTTTTTCCCACCGTGCGATGAACTCGCCGGCGGCAGTCCATAGCTCAAGCCCGGGCATAGTGAACGGATCATCATCGACCACAGGCTCAGGTGGATGATCGACGACCAGTTTGCCGTCGTCTTGGCGTTTGACGATCACACGTTCAGTGAGCGGCAGCTTGATCGATAGGTCGACCTTGCTGTTGTCCAGGATATCGGCTTCGAAGGCGACGGCAGTTTTGCTGCGGTCGACGTTCTCCATCAGCTCGCGCTGGTTCACCAGGATCCAGGCGAACAGGGGAATGGCTATGGTGTCGGGATGGCCGGCGTAATCGGTGAAGATCAGGTTCAGCGTGTAGCTGTATTCGAAGGACAGCCCAAACGCAGCGGTGCTGCGCATGGTGCCGTTGTCGATGAACACCATCAGCCGGTCAGGATTTTTCTTCAGCTCTGGTATCGAGGCGAGCAGATGGGCGCGTAGCGATTCAGGTTTGTTCATGGCTTGCCCGCCTGGGTCTGCTGATGCTGGTAGATCATATCGACCTGCGCAGCGCATTGCGCCCAGTCGCTCTCGGTGACGTCCTGGTCTTTGAGGAGTGCGCCGTTCTTGTCCGGTTTAGTCGCCGACAGGGTGCAAGGCACCACGGCCGGACAGCCAGTCGCGATAAGCAGCGGCTCCGGTGATGGCGGGGCGCTCGCGCAACCGGCGAGCAGCGTCAGGGATAGGCTGATCAGCCCATAAGCGGAGTTCGGCATTCTCACGTTTCAAGTCCTCGATCGTTCGTTGACGGGTGGCAAGCCCCTGGCGCAACTGGTCTTGCACGCCGCGCAATGAGCTCTGGGCGGTCCGTTCTTCCTTTAGAGATGCCTGAAGTTGGTTGGCCGTCGCCTCGCTGCGCGTTGCCCTATCACGAGCGGCATCTGCCACTTGATTCGCCAGCTCTGCATTTTTATCAGCGACCTCGATCCGCTGGGACTGGGCCCAGACCAGGAGCGTGATCGAGCCGAGCAAAGCGATGCCGAAGAGCGCCTGGCGCAGCGTGCTCACGCGCGGTACCAGCCAGCGGCATTCATCGCGGCGACATCGAGTTTGCGCACGTCACCGCTGATAACAATCGCCTTCACGCCCGGTTTTGCGATGGCGATCGCCTCGCCGAGCTGTCGGGCCAGGTCATAAGACGAGTTCGCCGGCAGTAGAAAAATGTCGCCATCGGCGGGGCTGAGTTTGCGGATCTGTTCGTGGTCAATCATGCGGCCTCCGGAATGGGGCAGCCTGCAGCGTGACGCTGATAGGCGCGCTCCAGCTTGGTGTCGTAAAGATTGCGTGCGTAGTTGGGGCCGTTGTAGGCCTTAGCGAACGCCGCCCATTTCTTGCCTTTCAGCGCCTTGTGCAGCGCCGGGTCAGCTTCGATAAAGCGCACGAACGCTTCGAATTGCTCGTTCTCGTCGCGGGCCATTCGATCGGTGAAGTCGGTCACGCTGGGGTATCCAAGGCGCACGGCGTGATACCCCATCACCTGGAAGGCGCCCCAACTGGCCGACTCCAACGCGCAAAGGTCGTCAATCAGTCGGGCGTTCGCCAAGCGTTGGTGCTCTGCCGTTCCGCCGGCGTAACCACCTGCTTTCGGATTAACCAGGTTGGGCTGGGCCAGGGCCAGATGGTCGGCGTGGGCCATCAATTCGGTTGCATCATCACCAGGTGCGCGTGGCGTACCGAGCTGGCGATACATGATGTGTCGTTCGAACAGGATCTTCGGCTTGCCGTTGTCCAGGAACCCGCTGCCTTGGCTTTCGACTTCGTTGACCGCCATGATCGCGGCGAGCTCAACGCCCAAGCGCACCGTAGCGTTCACCAAATTGGAGTGCTGCAACAGATTTGAACAATCCGCGCCGGCCAGCGCCAGAGCGGTTTTCGAGCCGGCAATACCGTCAATTACCAACCCAACCTGACGCTGGTAATTACGCACGGCGGATTCGGTGGCATCACCGAAATCGCCATCGGGGTCCAGGCCGGCTCCGTGCATGTTGAGGCGCTGTTGCAGTGTGCGGACCTCTTGCCCGCGATCGCCGTGGCGCAAAATACTCATAGCTGATCCACCTTGCGGTTAAAAAACTGCTTGGCCAGTGCGCGGGTTCCCTCAACACCGAGCAGGCCAATCACACCGCCGAAGAACGGGCCAGTGGTGGCTGGAATTCCCAGCAGAAAGAGCCCATGGCTGGCCGCCAGCGCAAGGGCGCCGCACAGGGGAGCCTCAAGCAAAACCCGCCGCCAAGTGCCGCCGCCGTAAATGATCCGCAGAGCGGCAATTACACAGGCGAGCCCGCCAGCGTAGAAGGCAGGCCAGTTCAGTTCGAGCCAGGCAGCGAACCAGGCCCATGTATCCGGTTTGTCAGGCATGCGCGTGATTCCGCTGTCCAAAGTTGAAGGTGGTGGAGCGTCTGTTTGGGTTGTTCGGTGGCTCAATCCCATAGGTTCACCATTTGCAGCTCGGGGGCTTGTGGTGCGATATCCGGCAGGGCCACCAGCGTGCCGTGCGGAATGATCGTGCCTAAATCCGAGAGTCCTGGGTTTGCCTCAAGTACCGCCTCCGTGATGCCGGCGGTGCGGCCGTAGATCCGCCAACAAATGGCGTCGACGGTGTCGCCCTGGGTGGCATACACGGAGGTCGTCATCAGATGAGCTCCACGGTGGAATGACCGACGCCCAACAGATCGCGGATGGCGAAGCGGGCGTCGCGGCGGTACTCATCGACCGAAGGCGTCAGTTCATCGGCGTTCTTGTTGCCTTCGACGCTGGTGTCGTAGCTGCGATAGCGCTCAGCGAGCTCAGCACCGACGCTGCAGTAAATTGAGCGGCGATACAGGTGGACGAAGTGACTTTCGCCATTGACTTCAAACCCCGGCACGGCCGCGATGGTGGTGTATCCGTTCGCCACGTGGTTCGACTTCACCCGGGCCAGTTCACCGTTCACCTGGATCAGCGCATTGACGGTCACGACTTCAATGCGTGCGTCAGTGATGCTGCCATCCAGACGGATGGATCCGCGTAGGTGTACGACATCGATGTCAGGCCAGAACCCGTCATTGGTGATGACAAAGGGTTCGTCGGTGCTGCCGGTGGCAATAAATCCGCTCATGGTTCAGCCCTAAGTCGGCGGTGGCCGGGGCGTCACAGCAAGGAAAGGAGATAAACCTGCTGTTCAGCCCCGGGCCGCCGGGGTTGCGGGGTACGCTCGGTCAGCTCCCTGGTGCGGGAGCAATTCTTTTCAGGAGGCGTTCGGCGCCTTCCAGATCCTTCTTGCCGCCGCAGCTTTTGTTCAGCTCGATGGCGCGTTTCAGCAGTTCAATACCGGCCATTACCTGACCGGGTTGGCCCGGGTTATCGGCACTCAGGCCGGCCACGGTGGCGCGTCCTGTAGCCAGGTACAGCTTGGCCCTGGCTTCGTCCGGCATGTCCTGTTCGGCGGTCAACTCCATCGTCCGGTGCAAGATGGCCAAGTCGAAACCGCCACCGGTTTTCTGAGAGCTCAAGGCCGATTCGGCGACTTCTTCGGCGACCAGGCAGCCGGTGGTACGTTCGAAGCGATCGGGCATCAGCAGGTTGTGCTGCAACACGTACGCTGCGATGTCGAGCGCGCCGTCGTAATCGGAGGCATCCACTCGCCAAATCATGATGGTGGTGAGTACTTCGTCCTGGGCGCCGTTGCCCGCTGCCAGAACACCGTCGACGTAAGGCACGTAAGCCGGCAAAAGCTGCAACTTGAGCGCGGCTTTACCTTCGTTCGACTGGATCTGTTTCAGGCGCAGACGATCCTGCAGCAGCTGGGCCAGCTGCATTTCGTAGGCCGTCCCGCCCGCCATCGAAACGGCGGGCGAAGCGGCAGCAGCCTCCTGCGAGGCAAGCGCCTGCAGCCGGTGACGTTGAGCGAGGGAGAGGGCCATTGTTACGCGGCCTCTTCGATGTTTTCGACCAGGGCACCGAGACCGAAGTCTTCGATCACGTAGCCTTCGTTCGACGATTGATAATCGGCGATGCGATCACGCTCCGGCTCGTCCTTTGTCATGCGACGACGGCTGCTGATCTGGAAGTAGATCGACAGGTTTTTCAGCGTGGTGATCATGATGCCGCCGTCGATGAAGAACGGTGCGTCTTCGATCGGCAAGCCGCCCAGCGTGCCGTTGGCGATGATTCGCGCGGCTGCCAGTTCGTTCTCGTTGTCGGCGGCGCCTTCGATGTTGGCCAGGAACTTCGCGTGCAGCAGGTCTCGATCGACCAGGACCACCAGATCTGGACGCTTGCGGTGCCATGGGTCCAGCAGCTGGATGGCGTCGTAGACCAGACCGTCCAGGGTCTTGTAATCGCCATTCGGGCCGATGGTGACCTTGCCGGCAACCTTGCCGCTGCTCAGCACACGCTCTGGCGCGTTAGTGCGGTACTTCTGCAACCAGCCCACGTTTACGTCTTCCAGCAATGGGTGGGCGGTCCGATCGGTTGTCGCCGCAACGCTGGTGCCGTTGAAGCCGATCATGATGCGGTCGAGCGCCTGACGCTCGACGATGGCGCCGGACAGGCGAGCCTGGAAGTCCGGAAATTTCGCCCAAGCATCCAACAGCGCGTAAGGGATCGCGGTGTCGAAGTCGGTTTTCTTGCAGCTGTAAGTGTCGTTCTTGAGCGAACTCACGTCGCGAGGGTTTCGGGCGGCTTGGCTGGTGTCAGTACGGCCGGCAATGGTCGAGCCGACCCCGAGAATCACGGCCTCACCGTCTTTCTCGTCGACGCCCAGCACGTTGATTTTTTTCAGAAAGTCGCTGGACTCCTGAATAGCCGTTTCCAGCTTCTGCTGAACAGAAGGGGTGACGGTGAATTTTTCCGCCACCGATCCGACGGAGTTGATCGCGGCAACCTGTTTGGTGAAGCCGTTGAAGGCAAGTCGTGTTTCGTTACGCATGGTGTTCTCCTGGGGAGCTTGTAGGGGGCCGAAGTGATCAGTAGGTGGTCAGCACAGCGCCGTCGCCGCCGGTCGCGGCTGGCCGTTTGGTTTGGCTGTGGTCCTGGGTGTCACCCAGGCGCTTGATCAGTTCGTTGAACTCAGTGCAGAGCTTGTCCAGGCTGGTTTTCAGATCTGCGGAGAATTTCTTCTCAGCGGCCAACTGGTCGGGCAGATCCTTGACGTGCTCGGCGACGGCCTCAACGGCCTGGCTGATCTGAGCGAACTCGCCGTCATCCTTGGTCTGTTTGCCAGAGAGCAGGGCTTGCACCTTGCTGAAGAGTTGGGCGCCGAGACCGGGCTTATCTTCGATTTCTTCGAAGGTGAGTTCGGTTTCCACCGCCTCGGTAAACATCGAGGTCGCGGAGTAGTGGCGGTCTTTGAACGGACTGGCTTCAGGTTTCTGCGCTGAAAACGCGAGCACATCGGTACCGAGACTCGCGGGGGAATCGGTCACAGCGAGACCGACGATGTAGGCCTCGCCGGTGTCGGAAAAGCTGTCGTCGATTTCGATGGACGTATAGATCTTCTGTTTCGCCTTGTTCATGGCGATCAGGTCAGCGGTTGGTTCGATCTGGGCAAAGAGGGCCAGCTTGGTCTGGCCGTTGATCTCCACTTCCTCGGTCTTAACTGCCGTCACGTCGCCGTAGGCTTTGAAAGGGCTGTCAGGCAACAAGCTGCGGAAATGCTCCAGCCAGATCCGGGCGCCGTAGGTCGTCGGGTTGAAGTTTTTGGCAGCCTGTTCCAGCCAGCTGCGTTTGATGGTGCGCTTGTCCGAGGTAGCGCCCTCAACGGCGACACGGAACCAGTTGCTGCGAAATTTCTTCATGTCGGGAAATCCTCAAAGCGATGCTGCTGAATGCAGTTGCGTTGAGGTGCATCGTCGGCAGTAGCGTCGTTACGAGCAATCAGCGCCAGTTGTAAGCCCGTGGGCTACATGGCACATCGCTACGCCTTCACGCGCGCGAGGCGTCAGCATCGCCGCCATGACGACAACCGACGCCACTCCAATCCGCGATAACCGCCGTCAGGCCAAGTTCCTCTACTGGACCGGCCTGCGGATCTGCGCGATCGCAGAAATGCTGGATGAAAAGGAAAAGACCGTTCATGCGTGGAAAACGCGTGATGAATGGGACCGGGCCGATAACGTCGAGCGCATCGGTGGTGCCCTGGAAGCACGCCTGGTGCAACTGATCCTCAAGGACGGCAAAACCGGCGGTGACTTCAAAGAGATCGACCTGCTGCACCGTCAGCTGGAACGGCAAGCCCGGATCGAGCGATACAAGGCCGGCGGCACTGACACTGACCTCAACCCCAACCTGGCCAAACGCAACGAAGGGCCGAAGAAGAAAGCGGCTCGCAACGAGTTCAGCGAAGAGCAGATCGAGCAGCTGACCGAGGCGTTCAAAGACGGGTGCTTCGGCTATCAGTTGGACTGGTACCGAGCGAGCAATCAACGCACCAGGGCAATCCTGAAAAGCCGGCAGATCGGCGCCACCTATTACTTTGCCCGGGAAGCGTTCATTGATGCCCTGGTCACCGGACGCAATCAGATATTCCTGTCCGCGTCGAAGAACCAGGCACACATCTTCAAGGCATACATTCAAGGCTTTGCCCGCGAGGTTTGCGGCGTAGAGCTCACCGGTGACCCGATCATTCTGGCCAATGGCGCCGAGCTGCATTTCCTCGGTACCAACGCCCGAACCGCTCAGGGTTACCACGGTAATTTCTACTTTGACGAATTCTTCTGGACGTTCAAGTTCAACGAGCTGAACAAGGTCGCCAGCGGCATGGCGATGCAGAAGCAATACCGCCGCACCTACTTCTCGACACCATCGAGCATGGCGCATGAGGCCTACACATTCTGGACCGGGGAGCGCTTCAACAAGGGCAAGCCTGTCGCGCAGCGGCTGAAACTCGATGTTTCGCACGACGCGCTGCAGCAGGGCAGGTTGTGCGAGGACCGCATCTGGCGCCAGATCGTCACCATCCTGGATGCCGAGCAGCGCGGCTGCGATCTGTTCGACCTGGAAGAGCTGCGACTCGAGTACAACGCGGACGCCTTCGCGAACCTGCTGATGTGCCAATTCGTCGACGACGGGGCGAGCATCTTCCCGCTCAACGTCCTGCAGCCTTGCATGGTCGACAGCTGGGTCGAGTGGTCCGAGGACTACAAGCCTTTCGCCGCGCGGCCGTTTGCCGATCGGCAGGTGTGGATCGGCTACGACCCGGCGGAAACCGGCGACAGCTCCGGTCTGGTGGTCGTGGCGCCGCCGTTGGTGCCAGGAGGCAAATTCCGCGTGCTCGAGCGTCATCAGTTCCGGGGCATGGATTTCGCGGCGCAGGCCGAGGCGATCCGTCTCGTCACGATGCGCTATTGGGTGACCTACATCGGGATCGACATCACCGGCATGGGCTCGGGCGTGGCCCAGCTGGTGCGCCAATTCTTCCCAAACGTGACGACCTTCAGCTATTCCCCCGAGGTCAAGACACGCCTGGTGCTCAAGGCTTACGACGTGATCCACAAAGGGCGCCTGGAGTTCGATGCCGGTTGGATCGACATGGCCCAATCACTGATGGCGATCCGCAAAACCATCACGGCCAGCGGCCGGCAATTCACCTACACAGCAGGCCGTACCGACGAGACAGGGCACGCGGATCTCGCATGGGCGCTATTCCACGCACTACAGAACGAACCGCTTGAGGGGCAAACCTCAACGAATACCAGCTTCATGGAGATTTATTGATGAGCAATAGCCGCAGCGAATCCACGCAGATGTCCACATCAGCCCAGGCTGCGATCGCGGACCAGGTGCTGCCGGCAATGGGCGGCAAGATGGAGGCCTTCACCTTTGGCGATCCCACGCCGGTACTCGACGAACGGGGGATTCTCGATTACCTGGAGTGCTGGCTGAACGGCCGGTGGTATGAGCCGCCAATGTCCTTGGACGGGTTGGCAAAGTCCTCCCGGGCCAGCGTTTTTCTGCAATCGGGCCTGAATTTCAAACGCAACATGCTGGCCCGCACCTTTATCCCCCACAAGTTGTTGTCCCGTCAGACCTTCGAACAATTCGCCCTGGACTTCCTCTGGTGCGGCAACGGCTATCTGGAAAAGCGCGAGAACATGCTGCGCGGTACGTTGGGGCTGCAGCCCGCCCTGGGCAAGTACATGCGACGCGGTGTGGACCTCGAAACCTATTACCAGGTGCGCGGCTGGCGAGACGAGTTCGAATTCAAGCGCGGGACCGTTTACCACCAGCGCGAGGCCGACATTAACCAAGAAATCTACGGCCTGCCGGAGTGGCTACCAGCTCTGCAGAGTGCGCTGCTCAACGAGTCCGCCACCTTGTTCCGGCGTAAGTACTACAACAACGGCAGTCACGCCGGTTTCATCATGTACATGACGGACACCGCGCAGAACGAGACGGACGTTGCCGCGTTGCGCAGCGCGCTGAAGTCGGCCAAAGGACCAGGAAATTTTCGGAACCTGTTCATGTACGCCCCGGGCGGCAAGAAGGATGGCATTCAGTTAATCCCCGTCAGTGAGGTCGCGGCGAAAGACGAATTCGGCTCGATCAAGAACATCAGCCGCGACGACATGCTCGCGGCGCTACGTATCCCCCCTCAGTTGATGGGCATCGTGCCGCAAAACGCAGGCGGTTTCGGCTCAATCAAAGAGGCCGCGCAGATCTGGGCAATGAACGAGCTCGAGCCCATTCAGGCACGCATGCAGCAGGTCAACGAATGGCTGGGCGAAGAAGTAATTCGCTGGAGGCCGCTGGAGCCAGTTTCCGACAAATGATCAGCCCCGGGCGGCCGCTTATCAGCGTTCCGCCCTTTATCAATTCGAAGTAAGGACGACCAATGCCTGCACCGATTTTCCCTTGGATGGGCGGCAAGCGCCGCATGGCGAAACACATCCTGCCGGAGTTTCCAGACCATGATTGCTACGTCGAACCGTTCTGTGGCGGGGCGGCTCTGTTCTTCATGAAGGAGCCCAGCCGGGTGGAGGTGATCAACGACTTTGACGGCGAGGTGGTGAATCTTTATCGGGTCGTCGCCAATCACCTGGAGGAGTTCGTGCGCCAGTTCAAATGGGCATTGGTGAGCCGCACCATGTTCGAATGGGCCAAAGAGCAGGCGCCGCGCACGCTGACCGATATCCAGCGCGCAGCGCGCTTTTTCTACCTGCAGAACCTGTGTTTCGGCGGCAAGGCAAAGGGCCGGTCTTTCGGGACCGCGACCACCTCAGCTCCGAGGCTCAATTTGCTGCGTATCGAAGAAAAGCTCAGCGACGCTCATCTGCGCCTGGCCCGAACTACTGTCGAGCATCTGGATTGGAAGGAGTGCATCCGTCGGTACGATCGAAACCACACGCTGTTTTATCTGGATCCGCCGTACTGGGAAACAGCAGGGTACGAGGCAGGCGATTTTGGCTTTGATCAGTTCGAAGCCATGGCGGATCTGGCGCAGTCGATCCGAGGCAAGATGGTGATATCGGTGGGAGACCATCCGAGAATTCGGGAGGTCTTTGCCGGGCTGCGGCTAAAGGAGGTGCCGTTTCGGCATACTGTGGGCGGCAACGGCGGCATTGAAGTGAACGAGCTGGTCTACTTCAATTGGTGAGGTGATGGTGGGCCTGGGCGACAGATGCAATCTCTGATTCGATTTCAAGGCTTGGATGGCGAGGATGATCGCTTAGCGCCGATATTCATCCAGGCCCTCAGATGTGCCCATGCCCGAACAACTCGGCTACGACTGTAAAATCTCTGGCCCGTCGCCAGCTCAATGTAAGCGCCTTTGAGCTGGTGCAAGTCGCGATAATCGTAGTTATCAAATCGCTGAAAATAAATGTAAGTGACGTCCCTTGGATCAATCCTTCGTTTGAGTAGATCCTCACGCATGACGGAACGCCTACCGCCCTTCGCCTTGACGGTACCCATGTCAACGACCGTGACTGCATGGGGACTGTTATTGGTCAGGCACAGATAATCACCATCGTAATCGCAACCGAGGGCAACACTGACGGAGTTCCTGGCTTTAGCGAGGGTGTAGACCGAAAGGCCAACCGCTGCAGTTGATACGATCAAGGCCAATTCAGCAGTGGTTAAGTCAAAAACGGGCATATCGCTCCCCCACCTATGCAGGTTCAGCTTCTTGAGTACTTCCCGCAGGTTCGTCCAGGGCATCTGACGGCGCGCTGAGATCGAGCTTGTTCAGATCTAAAAACATCACAGGATGCTCGCGGTTCCGATTTTCTTCGGTATCCAACAGCGTGAATCCCAGTTTGTTTTGGTAGAACCCGACGGAGTTCGCTTTTGAATCGGTAACGAGAAATCTACAGCCCACGAATTGCGCGACCTGATGTACCGCCAGGGCGATGGCGAACTCCATCAGCGTCTTCCCGATTTGATGACCCACGTAGGCCGCGTGAGTGGCTAAGCGCGCTACTTTCAGCGCCGATATCGACTGGTATCGATTCGCGGCCTCGCAGTCCTCCAACGGGTATGCCCCGTCGAGATCGATCTCGCTGCAAGTGAGAGTCACATAGCCGATGATGCGCTTTCTAGCCTGCGGATCATTTTCAGCGGGGGGCACGATGGCCGCGTATGTGACGGCGACATTGCTGGTCTGGAAGTCTAGAGCATTGTTTTGGATGAACGACTTCAAGGGCCTCAGACTTGCATCTGGGCCCATTGAGAATCGACTGGTTTGGTGTTCGGAGTGCAGCTTTTCAATGAAGTAATCGACGCCTACCTGCATCGGAGCTCGCTGGACTAACGAGGACGCGCGCTACCTTGCTGACCGAAAACCTGGCTCAGGATATCGCGGCCACGGGCATAGGATGCCTGGGCTTTTGGATTGGGTTTGTCATCGCGCATGTGTTGCACGAAGCGGGCAGCGTCTTCATCAGTCAGCTCAACGCGGCTGAAGGTTTCGCTTTTAATTGCCATTTTGAATCTTTCCTTGCAGTGGTAAGCACTGCGCTTGAAGGATCGTTATTAACGATTCATCCGCCGAACGCGGTTTTGCTCCGCTGTACTGCTCAGTATTCGGCTTTGTGTGGTGGCACAAACACATTTGAACACGATCAATAACTATGTCAACCCAATCAGGTTTACAAATGTGTGCGAATCAGCGATGGAAGCAACGCTTGAACGAGTTTCGACTTCGCTAACCCCTTCAACGTACAAAGGTTTTTTCTCAACGGCGAAGAGTTCGCTGCTTCTACGGCATGAATTATTTTTGAAGATAATGCACGAACTTGGCTAACCGCTGCTTACCCCTACGGTTAGGCACACGCGTTTCAGGTCGGCGCATACCCAGACGCATAGCCCAAGTCCAGCTTGTCGCAAAGCGCTCAATGGCGCTATACGCACTGCAATCCTCATGCAAAAATACTGTTCAATTATACAGTACTGGTCGGTTTTTATGCCTCGCGATCTGCCCCCATTCAGGCCTGTGACGCAGGCCGAACTGCGTTACTTCTGGAGTAATCATCCCGAAAGCCGGCGTCTTGTGCTCGAAATTGAGCGCTACCGTCGTGTGTTCGAAGAAATCGACGGCTTGTACAAAACCACGCACCAGGCGTGGCGCGATCACTTAGGCGGCAACTTGACTGCCTTGCATCTGCTCCAGCAGGTAATGACCGTGGAGCGCGAGCGGCTACCTGCGGTAGTCGCTGACAGGGATTGAACCCAAAAAAAGCCCCCACGCTCCGATAGAGGGTGGGGGCCGGGTGAATGTGACGGCAAATCAGCCCGGGGCAAAACCGGAGCGCGCCAAGACATCCTGCAGTTTATCGAAAGCCTGTTTCATCAAATGGGCCTCATCGTCCCCTAAAGCATTGCTGGTAAATTCGAACCAGCCCACCCGGTTGGCGAATTGCGCCAGGGCCATGGTTTCAGCTTCGGTCAAAAACTCGCGTTCAGTGGTCCCGGCTGCAGTGGTGAGGCTTAGCGCATTTCGGTCCCGGCTACCTGGTGTCTCAGTCATGTTGGGTGCTCCCTTGTATGAAGAAGGGAAAGCTATCGCTCTTACCGCAGACTTACCTATACGGTAATGCCTTTGCCGATCATTGCTCGAGCACCAACAGCCGCGCCGTGGCCATGTGTTCAAAGGCCAGGTACATCGCCTCGATGCGCGCGGCCAACGGATCGGACACGTCGAGGACGCTCATTACAACCACCTGGCTTGGCGGCCCAGGTCCAGGCGCTGACTGAATTCGTGGCCCTGCTCGGGCGTCAGCGTACCGGCCACCGTAAGGCCCCACAAAAAGCCGCGCAGTTGGTTTTGCGTGCTCAGCATGCCGGCATGGGTCAGCGCTTCGAAGCGAAAGTCTTCTACCTGGGGCCGCAGCAACGGCAGCTGTGCCTCAAAGTCCGCCACGGCGATTAGGTCATTGAAAAACTGGTTCACAGCTTCAATGGCAGCCGGGTCGTTCAATGGCTCATACATGGGTCGCATCCTTTCGAGTGAGGGGCCCTCACTGCGTAAACGAGAAGTTGGGGGACTGGCTCACCAGTCTAGGGTGGGCGGTTTCCGCCGGCAAATAAAAAGGCCCCCACGCTAGGGCAAAGTGTGGGGGCCTCTCGAACATACACGGCGTTACTCGTAACGCCGGGTCGAGCTTACACCGGTTGGCCGTACAGCCCGGTACCGGTTTTTTCCTTGGGCTTGCCTAGCACGTAGATAACCGACGTGCTGTTACTGGAGCCGCGCGGCGCTCCCGGCAGCACGGCCAACAGCCGCCAGTCTTCGGCCAGTCGTTCATTGGCCTCGTCTTGGTTGAAAACCTCTAACACTTGCCCGGCTTCGTGCATCTGCATCGGTGTGACTCCTGTACTGGGGTGGCCCGGGCAGTGTAGCTGGCCGGCGGTATTCCATTCAGTCGTCGCGGCCAATTAGATAGAGCGCCTTACCGGCTGATTACTCAGACGGTAAGGCTGCGTTCGTCATTGGGCCTGGGTTTGGGCCGGCTTCTTGAACACCCAGCACTTGGTCGTGGTTTTGCGAATAGTGCTGTCCACCGCCTTCAGTCCCAAAAACTGTGGATCGTTGCTGCGCTTCAACGCGGTAGTGACCTCGGTGCTGATCACGGTCTGGATGCCATTGGCAGCGAACAGTTCGCCCAGGTGCGGCATGTTCAGGCCGATCAGCTGCGGATCCTTGGAGTGGTTGTAAACGATTCCCTTGGAGTCCAGTTGCAGAAGCGCGGCCCAAAAGTCGGCAACGACATCCGCTTGCGGGGGCTCGACAGTGCCTATGGCGTCCAGATCTGGAACGCGAAGGCCCATGGATTCAGAAAGACGTGCAATCTCTTCACCCAATGCATCGCGCACTGCTTTGTTCCGGCTTCGCTGCAGTTCTTTCATCAAGCTCAAGCGGCTTCTGGACATGATTGCCATCTGACTGGCTGGGACGGCTCCAGTGCGAGTGGCCGCGCCCTTGGTCCAGTAGTTCCAGAGCACTTCGTCGCACTCTTCCTGATACTGAATGATCTTATCGCGCAGATCGGGTGCTACTTTATTCGGACTAATAGTCATCAACCAAGACGCAAGCTTGCGTAAGGGTAGGCATGCAGCTTCTTGTGGCCCCCCCAGCGAAGGTATAACGATATTCGTGATACCCCAGCGTGCCGTGTTGGCAGCAAGTTTCGCATGCTGCGACTGCCAGGCCAGCCCCATGTTCTCAACTACAGGCTTCATTGCCACATAAGGCTCATTGTCTTCGTTTAACAGCACCACGGTATCGCCATGGAAAGGTACAGGCATCAATTGCGTGTTCATTCATCGCATCCTTCGGTGAATCAGGTGTTGTGATTTCCCCAACACCTGAGCTTTTCGAGGTAATTACCATGGAGGGGGTGCAATACACCCCCTCCTTCGGAAGATCAGGTTGGTCGTTGCTGACTCGTTGCCGAGCCGATAATGCTGTTGAGGCTTTCGCAGATCCCGTCGAGGAACCCGGCCAACATCTGGGGCTGATACAATCCGGGGTGATCGGCCTGCTGGGCGAGCGCATGCACCAGGGCGAGCGAATCCCGCACCCGTTCCAAATCAAACAGATCGTTATCGGTGAGACCGTAGGGCTTTCTCATAGGGCACCGCCGTGCGTTTCAAGAACGCGCACCTGGTGCATGTGATGGTTGTAGCGCTTGAGGCGATTGGAGAGGGAAGAGTTAGCGTGCAGCGCGGCGAGAGCCATGCGGCGATGAGCAAGTGCGCGGATTCTGGACGGAATGAGGGCGGTCATATGCAATTCCTTTCTGAGTTGGAGCTGCGGCCTCGTCGCCAAACGAGGGTGGCAGCTGTACGCAGGTTGGCGAACCGGGGAAAGGTACCCGGCAGACCCTAAGGTCTCCCACGCACAGCCGCCATAACACGGAACTGCGGGCACAAAAAAAGCGCCTGCTGTCGTGATGGGGCGCTTGTGCGCCTTTCTATCCGGGTCGCCAAACCCGTTCGCTGAATTGGCAGCGACGACCGCACTGTACGCCCGTCAAGGTCCGGGGATCAAGTGTCCCCGGACAATATTTAATATCACGCTACGTTGCCGCTACCGCTGCAGGGCCGTTCAGTTGTGGCGATCATCTCCATAGCTGTCACGAGTCGATGTGGCGGGCGAGAGCGGCTGGCCGGCGGACTATCGGCGTGAGGGGGACGAGGCGGTCGCGAGCGCACCGTTTTGGGGCGGCACCGGTCCGGCGGGTGGGTCTTCACCTGGCGCGCGCCGTCGTCCCCCCGCCACGCCTGCGGGCTAAATCGGTCTTAATTTCTGCACACCTGCAACCCACCAGCCGCAGCGCCCGGCGGGCCTTTCCTGAGCGAACTGGGGCTGATAAAACCCTACAGATCCCTACACGCGCCCCCTCTTTTCAGAGCGTCCTGGAGCGATTTTCCGATGGCCTTTTTTCAGGTGACCCACGGGAAACAAGTAATTTAAGTATGTGAAGGTGAGAAACCAGCTGCAGCCCGCACGCGATGCGGTTTTGAGCACTTACTTTGCACTGGCTTTTCTGAGTAAGGTGGGGAGTAATTTTTATCTAACTATATGATTTATATAGATATTTTATTTTCGGTTTCTGACCTTGGTAAAAGGTAATGTTATGTCTAGATATTACTTAAAACTTACCTAATCAAATCGTCTACAAGCCTTGTGATTCGTAGCTTTCAGAAGGGGGAGGAAAAACTTACCAAAAATACCGGTTTCCCGTGGGTCAACATAAAAACGGGATTGGCTATAGGGGGAGGGGGGCGGCAGGTTCTCGCTCCTGCAGCAGCTCGCTTACAAGCAAACTGTCACCGGAACTGTCACCAAACACGCTAAGGCTCAAACTGACACGTCTGGAACCCTTGAAAATAGTGGAGCGGGTGAAGGGAATCGAACCCTCGTTATCAGCTTGGGAAGCTGGAGTAATGCCATTATACGACACCCGCTCAGAGCGGCTGACTTTGTACCAGATGTGCGCGTGGATTTGAAGTTTTTCTTTATGCGCGCTGCATTTAGCACGGGGTGACACAAGGAATGGACCGGGTGATGGCCATTCGCGGGCAAGCCTCGCTCCTACAGGATTGCGTTAGCAGTGCAGGCGTGGGCTTGCTCGCGATGACTCAGTTTCAGATTGCCAGTGCATGGTGGTCCTGGACGAATTGGTAACGCGGTCGGCTGGTGTGTTGCGCCGGTTTCAGGAAGCCCAGCAGTGCGTTTTGGCTGTCTCGGCAGGCGGCTTTGTGTTCCATGTCGAGAAAGTGCCCGGTGGCTTGCAGGGTGCTGAAGGTGGCGTGTTGCACGTGGTTGGCGAAGAGCCGGGCGCCGTCGGCGGCGGTGTATTCGTCCCATTCGCCGTTCATGAACAGCACCGGCACGTCGATTTTCTCGGCAGCCTTGAGGAAGCACTGGCGATCGCTGTGCAGCAGGTCGCTGATGTGGAAGTGCATCTGCCCGTATTCGTGCTCGGCCAGGTTGCTGACGTGGCGATAGTTGAAGCGTTTGAACAGCGACGGCAGGTGTTTGCCGATGGTGCTGTTCACCAGGTTGCCGACCCGGTCGCCGTCGCGGCTGCCGAGGTAGTCGACGCCACGTTCCAGGTAGTCGCGCATGTGCTCGTTGATCTCCGGGGAGAACGAGCTGATCACGGCTTTTTCGATGCGCCGTGGCCGTTGGGCGAGGGCGACCAGGGTCGCGGCGCCACCCCAGGAAAACGACAGTACGTGTTCGGCGGCGAAGTGGTCGATCAGCTCCAACAGGATCTGTCCCTCGACTTCCTTTGTCAGCAATTTCTCGTGCAGGTTGTGGGCTTTTGACTTGCCCGCGTAGGGCTGGTCATAGCACACCACATTGAACTGCGGATGGAGGTTTTTCACGGTCTGAGCAAACGACGCAGTCGTGGCCATCGAGCCGTTGACCAGAATAATGGTCTTCTCTGCGGCGTCTGCGCGATAGAACTCCGTGTAAACCCGATACTGACCCTGTATATCCAGCACAGCGATTTCTGGCCTCATGTCATAAGACTCCTGGGCAAGCGGGTATGCGCGCAAATGAGATTGCACGAGCTTTGTGACAGGTAGGCATACGCCTGGAATTTGGAGGCCCATGTCGATCCGGTAAAGCAGGTCGACGGGTATTGTTATTGGCGGGCAGTCTGCCGGTGGACAGCGGAACCTGAGGGCTCCCGGCCGGCAAAAAGTTTCTTAGAAGTATGTTGTGACTCATCGGTCACAATCTGGCCGACGTCCTGATTCAAGCAGGGGCGACGGCATCGCGCAAGTGTCATTCGTAAATTGTTCGACAACTTCTGCTGAGCGGTCGCCTGCTTAGATCAATTGAATCTCTTCGGTGCGCAAGGGACGGTACTCGCCCGGTTTTAGCGCGTTATCGAGTACCAGCGGACCCATGCTTTCGCGGTGCAGGCGCAGCACCTTGTTGTCGAAATGGCCGAACATGCGCTTCACTTGGTGGTAACGACCTTCGACAATGCTCAACCGCGCCGACTTCGCCCCGAGCAATACCAGCTCGGCAGGCTGAGTGGTGAGGTCCTCGAAGGCGAAGTACAGCCCTTCGTTGAAGGTGACTGCATACTCCGGGCCGATGTCCTGTTCGGTCTCGACGTAATACACCTTCGGCAGTTTGGTTTGCGGTTGGGTCAGGCGTCGCGACCAGCTGCCATCATTGGTGATGATCATCAGGCCGGTGGTGTTGAAGTCCAGGCGCCCGGCGATGTGCAGGTCATCCTTGTCCGGTTCGTGGATCAGGTCGAGCACCGTCGAGTGTTGTGGATCGCGGGTGGCGCTGACACAGCCGGGCGGCTTGTTCAGCATGAAGTAGCGCGCCGGTTTGCCGATTTGCAACACTTCGTCATCGACTTCGACGCGGCTGAATTCCAGCACTTCGCTGTGAGGATCGCTGACGACTTTTCCGTCGATGCGCACGCGTTTTTCCACCAGCAACAGACGAACCTGCTTACGGTTGAAGCGCGGCAGGTTGCTGAGGAAACGGTCTACACGCATCGGTTAAAAATCAGACGGAGAAGGGGCGCGCATCTTACGTGATCGGCCGGGCGGCTGCTTGCAGCTGCGCTTCGACCTGGGCGCAGCGCGGGCACAGGCAGGAGAGGTCGCGCAGTTCCGCCGGCAGCGCTTCAAGAACCGCCGGGTCGATGCTGACGCCGTAGCACCAGCAGGCACGGTCGGCGGTTCGTGGGTCGGCCAGGCTGCAGTCGTTGGGGGCGCCGCAGGCCGGGCATAGTTGTGGCTTATTCATAAACAGAGTGAGGCATTTCCACGCAGGTGCGGTTGCGGCCGGCTTGTTTGGCCCGGTACATCGCATGATCGGCCCGGGACAGCAGCGTATGCAAGGTTTCATCCGGTTGCAGGGTGGTCAGGCCGATGCTGACGGTCAGACGCAGCTCCTTGCCGTTGTAGGCATAACGCTGTTTTTCCACATGCTGACGAATTTTCTCAGCAATTTTCTGACCGGTCTCACCGTCGGTGTCCTTGAGCAGCACGATAAATTCCTCACCGCCCCAACGGCAGACAATGTCGGAATGCCGCAGGCAGCTTTCCAGGTCCCGGGCGAAACCGATCAGCACCTGATCACCGGCGAGGTGGCCATAGGTGTCGTTCAACACTTTGAAATGGTCGAGGTCCAGCAATAGCGCCGTCAGCGGTTTCGGTTCGCGCTCGGCTTCGTGCATGGCTTGCGCCGCCAACAGGTCGAAACCCCGGCGGTTGGGCAGTTCGGTCAGGCTGTCGAGGGTGGCCTGGGCCTGGATCTTGCCCTGGTAGCGTTTGATCACGCGGTTGAGCAGCGCCAGCACAATCGAGGTGACGAGCAGGCAGATCAGCAGGTTGAGGTACAGCGACTGACGGATTTCACTGAGGGCGCCGTCTTCGCGTTTATCGACGAACAGGTACCAGTTCAGCTCCGGAATGAACCGCACGTTGAGGAAATGTCCCTGGCCGTGGGCGGAATATTCGTAGCTGCCGCTGTGGGGCTTGGGCAACTGGCTGACCAGGTCTTTCATGCTGTTGAGATCGCCCAGGCTCCGGCCGGCCCGCGCACCTTCGGGGCCACCCTCGGCGCCGGTGAGCACCAGCCGGCCGAAGGTGTCGACGAAGTACACGCTGCGTTGATAGCGCTGTTGATACTTGTCGATCAACTTGATCACCGCATCCACCGTCAGGCCAACGCCGGCCGCGCCGATGAAGCGTTTGTCGTAGTCGTAGACTTTGTAATTGATGAAGAACGTCAGGTTGTCCTTGTTGGCCAGGTCCGGGTCGACGTTGATCTCGTAGGGTTCTTTCATGTCGCGGACGCGGAAATACCAGGCGTCCCGGGGTTCGTCGATCTTGACCTGCTTGAGCACACCTTTGGCGTGGTAGTAGGTCAGGCTGCTGTTGGAAATGAAAAACGCGGTGTAGGCGCCGTAATGGGTCATGACCTCGTTGAGGTAGCGGGTCATCTGGTCGGGGTCGTGCTCGCCGTTGACCACCCAGTCGCGCATAAAGGTGTCGCGGGACATCATCGAGGAAATCAGGATCGGTCTGACAAGGTCTTTCTGGATTTCCGAGTAGACCGTGTCGGACGTCAGCGGCAGTTCGGTGTTGACGATGTTGTCGCGGATCGACGCTCGCGAGGCGTAGTAGCTGAGAAACGAGGTGGCGAGGAAACCGGCGCCCAACAACGCGATCAGCGTGAGGACCAACGAACGTTGGGAATACAGCGGCGAGCGAAGCGGCATGGTGGTTCCGTTGGCAGTGACCCGATGGCATGCATTCTAGTGGGACTGTGGCTAAATAACCGCTGCATTTACGCGGGTGGCAGCCGTGAAATCTCTTTCGTCAGGTATGGCCTCTTCGCGAGCAAGCCCGCTCCCACAGGTTATGCGCGGTCTCCTGTGGGAGCGGGCTTGCTCGCGAATCGAAAGATCAACGCCGCTCTGTCAGATAAGCCCGCCACCCGCCGAGATGACTGATATCCACCGCGCCCTCCAGCCCGTAAGCCTCACAAATAAACCCGCTCTCCCACCGCCCATCCGCCAGTTGCACCTTGCCCAACCCCAGCGGCGCCGGAATCCCGGTCAGGAACGAGCCCAGTTCACTGCTCGGCAACTCCCAAACCTCCACCGCAATCGCCACGCCACCGTCCTTCACCCGCACCATCCCCGGACGGAACGGCGGGCCGCCGGCCAATGCATACAGCTGATAGTCCGGCGAACTCAAGGTCGATTCGACCAGCCGCGCCCCACGCTGCTTGAGTTGCCAGTTCAACGCCAACCCCTCCAGATGCGCACCACACACCACCAGCCGCGCGTAATCATGGCGTGCCACTGTCGTCGGCGTTGGCAACCCAAAACCTTGCTGACGTTGCAAACCATCCGCCACGCTCAACAAATATTGATCGGTAAACGCCCGCCCAAACAACGTCACGCCCCACGGCAAGCCGTTGCCCATGAACCCGCTGGGCACGGCGACGGCGGCGTAGTCGAGCAGGTTCATGAAGTTGGTGTAATAGCCCAGTTCCGAATTGCGCAGCACCGGTTCCTCTGCCAATTCCGCCAAGGTAACCGGACGGCCGATGGTTGGTGTGAGCACGCAATCCAGACCTTCCAGGGCCTGGTCGCACAGGGCTTTCAAGGTTTGCAGTCGATATTGCGCGCGGAAGGTTTGTATGCCGGTCACTGCCGGGGCCTTGGCCAGTACCGCGCGAATCACCGGCAGCACTGCTTCGGGGTTTTGCTCCATCAACTCGCCAGCCACGCTGTAGCGCTCGGCCACCCATGGGCCTTCATAAAGCAACTGTGCGGCTTCGAGGAACGGCGACAGATCCAGCTCCACCGCTTCACCGCCCATGGCTTTGAGCTGATCGATGGCATCGCCGAACAACAACGGGCCTTCGGGGCAGCCGAAAAATTCCAGGTCTTGCGCACGGGGCACACCGAAGCGGAAGGGCCGAGGCGCACCGAATGCCGAGCCGTCATTCCACAGCGGATTGCTGCGGCTGTACGAATCCCGTGGGTCAAGACGCGCGGTCAGCGCCAACAATTGACTGGCTTCGCGTGCAGTCGCAGTGAAGGTCGTAACGCAATCCAGCGTGCGACAGGCCGGCACCACACCTCCAGTAGAGATCAGCCCTTTGGTGGCTTTCAACCCCACCAGATTATTCAACGCCGCCGGCACCCGACCGGAGCCCGCCGTGTCCGTCCCAAGAGAAAAACTCGCCACGCCCAACGCCACCGCCAACGAAGACCCGGCGCTGGAACCGCCCGATGGATACTCCGGCAACACGCTGTTCGGGCACGCGCCATATGGCGAGCGACTGCCATTCAACCCGGTCGCGAACTGGTCGAGATTGGTCTTGCCCAGCGGAATCGCCCCCAGCGCCAGCAACTGCTCGACGATGGTCGCCGAACGCTCCGGCACATAAGCAAACGCAGGACACGCGACAGTGGTGGGAATGCCCGCGAGATCGATGTTGTCCTTGATCGCAAACGGCACGCCATACAGCGGCAAGCTATCGATATTGCGGCCATCGAGCGCGGCAAGGTACGGCTCCAGTTCCTCGACACTGAGCAAATGAATGAACAAGTGATAATCCGGGTTCAGCGCCGCGGCTTTGTCCCGCAGGCTCAGCAGCAATTGCCGAGGCGTGATTTGGCCGTCGCGATAAGCGTTGCGCAGGGCGTCGAGTTGCAGATTGAAATTCATGATTCGATCCTTTTCAAAATGAGTTCAGTCGAGGTCCAGCACCACGACCCGCTGCCCGGCGCGCACCGCCGAACCCGGTTGCACGCGAATCTCCCGCACCACTCCGGCCATCGGCGCGAGCAGCGGGATTTCCATCTTCATCGACTCCAGAATCACCAATACATCCCCGGCCTCGACCCGCGCCCCGGTTTCAACCTGCACCTGCCAGAGGTTGCCGGCGATGTGGCTGTCGACGCTTTGCTGACCGCTGGCCAACGGTGCGTCTTCGGTGGCTTCGGGGATCAGTTCCTCGCTGTCGAAATGCGCCTGGCCACTGGCGATCCAGCGTTCGCGCTCGGCGTTGAACGCGCCTTTCTGCTGATCCCGAAACGCTGCAATGCTCTCGGCTTCTTGCGCCAGAAACCCCTGGTAATCCGCCAGGTTCAACTGACTGTGCTCGATGTTCAGCTCGAAGCGCCCAAGGGGAAAATCCCGGCGAATGCGCAACAACTCATCGGCGCTCACCGGGTAGAAGCGAATCTGGTCAAAGAACCTTAGCAGCCACGGTTTGCCGTCGAATGCGGCGACCTCGCGATAGCGATTCCACATCTGCAACGTGCGGCCAACGAACTGATAACCGCCGGGGCCTTCCATGCCGTACACGCACATGTACGCGCCACCGATGCCCACCGAGTTCTCGGCAGTCCAGGTGCGCGCCGGGTTGTACTTGGTGGTCACCAGGCGATGGCGCGGGTCGAGCGGGGTGGCGACCGGTGCGCCGAGGTAAACGTCGCCCAAGCCCATCACCAGATAACTGGCATCGAACACCGTGCGCTGTACTTCATCGAGGTTCGGCAGGTCGTTGATGCGGCGGATGAACTCCAGGTTACTCGGGCACCACGGCGCGTCCTTGCGCACGGTGGTCATGTATTTTTCGATCGCCAATTGGCAGGCCGGATCGTCCCAGGACAGCGGCAGATGCACGATGCGCGACGGCACCTGCAAATCCTTGGCGGCGCATACGGCGTCCCATTCACCGGCGATGATGCCGAGCAGGTCGGTGAGGGGGAGTTGTTCGGGTTGGTAGTGGACTTGCAGGGAGCGGATGCCGGGCGTCAGGTCAATCACGCCGTGCAGGTGTTTGGATTCCAGGGCCTGCATCAGGGCGTGGGCGCGGAAGCGCAGGACCAGGTCGAGTTCGGGGGCGCCGATTTCCAGCAGCAAATGTGTATCACCCGACAGCCTCGCGACCAGCCGCGTATCGTCCTGCCCAATATCCAACACGACAGGCGACTCAACCCCCTGTGGGAGCGGGCTTGCTCGCGAAGGCGTCCTGTCAGTCGGTATTAATGTGTCTGATACACCGCTTTCGCGAGCAAGCCCGCTCCCACAGGGGGTATCCCATTCCAGGGCGAGATTTCGGGCGGTCTTGAGATCGACCGGAAGGAACTGCACTTTGTCCCCAGCCTTAAGCTGCCCCAACTGCCAAAGATCCGCCTCGATCACCGTCACCGGGCACACGAACCCACCCAGGCTCGGACCATCCGGCCCAAGAATCACCGGCATGTCCCCGGTGAAATCTACCGCCCCGATGGCATACGGATTGTCATGAATATTCGACGGATGCAGTCCCGCCTCACCACCATCCGCCCGCACCCATTCCGGCTTCGGCCCGATCAACCGCACACCGGTGCGGCTGGAGTTGAAATGCACTTCCCACTGCGTCGCAAAGAAAGTGCCGATGTAGTTTTCGGTGAAGTATTCCGGCGCGCCATGCGGGCCGTAGATCACCCGAATCTGCCGCACAGCAGGCAACTCAGCGACTTCAGCCAATTGCGCCCCGGCGCTGCGATCACTCAAGCCCGGCACATGCAACACATCCCCAGCTCTCAGCGCCCGACCGCCATGCCCGCCAAACTGGCCTAGGGTGAAGGTGCTTTTGCTGCCCAGATAGTCCGGCACTTGTAGCCCGCCGCGCAGGCACAAATAACTCCGGGCCCCGGCGCCAGCGATGGTGCCGAGGCTTAAGGTCGAACCTGCCGGAATCAGCAATGTGGTGTTCATCGGCACGACTTCGCCATTCAACGCCAGGGGAATCAGCGCACCGGTAACCGCCACAACGGCTTCGCAATTGAAGCGCAGCAAAGGCCCGCTCATGGTAATTTCCAGCGCCGCCGCACCTTCGTCATTACCGAGCAGGCGATTGCCCAGACGCAACGCCCGACTGTCCATCGGCCCCGACGGAGGCACGCCGACCGCCCAGTAGCCGAGGCGTCCCGGATAATCCTGAACGCTGGTTTGTGTACCAGCGCTGAGCACTTCAAACGTATTGGCTTGGTACACCAGACCTTCCAGGCAGCGCGTCCACGGCTGACCACTGGCGAAGGGCACATCAAGCAAAATCTGCCGCAGATAATCGCGATTGGTTTCCACCCCGTAGAGCAGGCTGTCGCCCAAGGCGTGATGCAGATCGGCAGCCGCTTCATCGCGGGTTGGCGCCCAACTGATAACCTTGGCAATCATCGGATCGAAGTACGGCGGGATCTCGCAACCGGCCTCGACCCACGTATCGATACGCAGATGTTTGCCATCAGCAGCAGGGAAGTTCACCGCCGTCAGCAGGCCCGGACTTGGCTGGAAATCCCGGCCCGGATCTTCCGCATACAACCGCGCCTGAATCGCATGACCCTCCGCTTTCAAGCCGCGACCCAACTCACTGAGCGACGGCAAATCACCCGCCGCCAGTTCGACCATCCAGCGCACCAGATCCACGCCCCACACCTGTTCGGTGACGCCGTGCTCAACCTGCAATCGCGTGTTCACTTCCAGAAAATAGAAGCGCTGATCCTCACTGTCGAAAACAAACTCCACCGTGCCGGCGCTGCGGTAATTCACCGCTTTGGCGAGTTTGATTGCAGCAAAACACAGCTCGTCGGCCATGCCCTCGGGCAGGTTTGGCGCCGGGGTTTCTTCGAGGACTTTCTGGTTGCGTCGCTGCACTGAACAGTCACGCACACCGAGGGCAATTACCTCGCCGCGACCGTCGCCAAACACCTGCACCTCCAGATGCCGGGCGCGCTGGATGTACTTCTCGATGAACACCCCGGCGTCGCTGAAATTGTTCTGGCCCAGGCGTTTGACCGCTTCAAAGGATTCGCTCAACTCGGCGGCGCTGCGGCAAACGCGCATGCCGATACCGCCACCGCCCGCGGTGCTTTTGAGCATCACCGGATAGCCGACCTGTTCACCGGCAATCAGTGCCGCGTCGAGGCTGTCGAGCAACTCGGTGCCTTCGAGCATCGGCACGCCGTGTTGCCTGGCCAAGGCGCGGGCGGTGTGCTTGAGGCCGAACACCCGCAACTGCTCGGGCGTCGGGCCGATAAAGGCAATGTTGGCCGCTTCGCAGGCTTCGGCGAACCCGGCGTTTTCCGATAGAAAACCGTAGCCGGGATGGATGGCCGTGGCGCCGGTTGCTTGGGCGATGGCGAGGATTTTATCCACCGCCAGATAAGTGCCGGCGGCGGCACCTTCACCGAGGCTGTGGGCTTCATCGGCTTGCAGAATGTGCAGGCTCGCGGCATCGGATTCGGAGTAAACGGCGACACCCTTGACCTGCAATTCACCCAAGGTGCGCAGGATGCGGCAGGTAATCGCGCCACGGTTGGCAATCAGGACTTTTTCGAACATGGCAAAACCCCCGGAGGCGATAACGCATCAGCCTCGACCTGGGATGCGGGCCGTCCCGCAGTTTTTCGATAGGCGCCGGGGTCGTCCCCGACGGCAAAATCACCCAGCTTGAAAACACCGCTGAACCCCTGTGGGAGCGGGCTTGCTCGCGAAGAGGGCTTGTCAGTCGCTATCAATGTGTCTGACACACCGCTTTCGCGAGCAAGCCCGCTCCCACATTGGGGTCAGGGGTGTTTTGGAGGTTTTAGGCACTGGCCGGAACGCGCCTGGCAAAGGGCAAACAACCACCGCCGCAACCGCAGAATTGTCAGTTCCATACCAGCAACTCCGCAGGCGTAGGGTTGTAGGCATTGCACGGGTTGTTCAATTGCGGGCAGTTGGAAATCAACACGATCACGTCCATCTCCGCCCGCAGATCCACGTACTTCCCCGGCGCCGAAATCCCGTCTTCAAAGGTCAATCCACCATCGGCGGTAACCGGCACGTTCATGAAGAAATTGATGTTCGGCCCGATGTCACCTTTGCCCAGTCGCCCGTCGTGAACACAGGCCCGCAGATAGTTGTCGCGGCAGCTGTGCATGTAGCGTTTTTCCAATGCATAACGCACGGTGTTGCTCTCCTGGGCGCAGGCGCCGCCGAGGGTGTCGTGGCGACCACAGGTGTCAGCGACGATGGTCAGCATCGGTTTGCCGAGGTTGGAATACAGCACGCTGCCGGTGCTCAGGTAGACGCTGTTCTGCCGGCGCAACGTGCGTTGCACGTCATAGCGCTCCTTCGGGTTGGCGACGCTGTAGAACAAGGTGTCGACCGCTTGATTGCCTTCCAGGTCGAGGATGCGCAGGGTCTGGCCGGCCTTGACCTCCATCAGCCAGGGTTCGCCGGCAGGGATGGTGGCGCGGTAGATCGCGGTTTCTGGCTGCTGGGTTGCGGTAGCGATGGCGAGTGACATGGCAGCGATCCTCAGGCGAACAAACGGTCGGTGTTGATAAAGCCGCGCTCGTTTTCCGGGCGCGAAGTGCGGCAGTGTTCGGCGACGCTGGCGTCGGCATTCATCCAGCTCAGCTTCAGCGGTTTCGGTGCGTACTCCGGCGACGGATCCATTGGATGTTGCAGCGCGGTGAGCACCACCAGCGTGTCCATCGGCGCATAGAGTTCGATGTAGTCGCCCGCCCTGGAATTGCCCTCGACGAAGTGGAAACTCCCGGCCTCGTCGACATTCACGCGGCTGAACAGATTGAGGGTCATCAACAAATCCGAAAGTCCCAGACCCCATTTGCCGAGTTCCACTAACAGGTTGTCGGTGCCGTTTCGGAAGAAGCCGTTGCGCAGTTCCTGGTAGCGGCCGGCGCCGTATTTTTCCGCGACTTCTTCAGCGCACAGCACACCGCCGAGGCTGTCGCTCCAGCCGCAGGTGTCGGCGGTGATCGCGGCCAATACGCGGCCCATGTCCGAGTACAAACAATGGCCGGCGGTGAGCTTGGCGGTGTGTTGGCATTTAAGGCTGTCGGGCAGGTTCAGGCGTTCGGTTTTTTCGTTGGCGTTGAGCAGCGTCAGGCTGACGTTGGCGCCGCCGCGCAGGTCGGTCAGGCGCAGCAATTGGCCGCGTTTCAACACGAAGGAACGATGACCGCCGCCGGGGAGCATTTCTTCGGCGAAGGGCGGGAACAGTTGGGTCGAATCAGTCATGTGCAAAATCCTCTTAAGCGGTGCGAAGCGTGCCTGCCAGCTCAGCCGGCAAGGCATCGACGGCGGCGCGTGTGGCGCGGCGGTCGCTGTTCAAAGGGATGTCGTAGGTGATGCGTGCGCCATAGGCGCCGGGGGCGTGCGGGTCGACGCGGACCTTGTCGAACACCAGCAAACGGGTGCCGAGGCTGAAACCTTCGGACAGGTCATGGGTGACCATGAACACCGTCAGTTGTGTTTCGCACCACAGTTCCAGCAACAGGACGTGCATGTCTTTGCGGATACCTGGATCGAGAGCGCCAAACGGTTCGTCGAGCAGCAACACCCGCGGCTTCATGATCAGCGCCTGGGCGATGGCCAATCGTTGTTGCATGCCGCCGGAGAGTTGCGCCGGGTACTTGTCCAACGAGTGGCCGAGGCCGACTTTGTGCAGCAGCACCGAGGCCTGTTCGCGAGCGTCTTTTTTCGCGTTGCCGAACAGGCGTCCGAGCAGTGACGAGCGCGGCAGTTCGAGGCCGAGGGCGACGTTGTCCAGCACGGTCAGGTGCGGGAACACCGAGTAGCGCTGGAACACCACGCCACGGCTGGAATCCGGTTCGCCGGCCAGGGCCTGGCCGTCCAACAAGATCTTGCCGCGACTGGCTTTTTCCTGACCCAGCAACAGGCGCAGGAAGGTCGATTTGCCACAACCGGATGCGCCGACGAGGGTGCAGAACTCACCTTCGTTGACGTTCAGGTTCAGCCCTTCGAGCACCACTTGATCGGCGTACTGCTGCCAGACGTTTTTCACGGTGATGAAGCTCATGCCCGTGCTCCTTCGTACCAGGGAAACGCACGCTGAGTCAGGCGCTTGAGCCCCCAATCCATCAGCCAGGCGAGCAGGGTGATCCACACCACGTAGGGCAAAATCACATCCATCGCCAGGTAGCGCCGCACCAGGAAAATCCGGTAGCCGAGTCCGTCAGTGGACGCGATGGCTTCGGCAGCGATCAGGAACAACCACGCCGAGCCGAGCATCAGCCGCAACGAGATCAACAGCCGTGGCAGCAATTGCGGCAACACCACCCGCAGCATCAAGGTCCAGGTCGAGGCGCCCAACGTCTGGGCCTTGATCAGCAACTCGACGGGAATTTCCCGGGCGCGTTGTTCCAGGTCTCGGGCCAGCGCCGGGGTGATGCCGATCACGATCAGCATCACTTTCGACAACTCCCCCAGGCCGAAGACGATGAACAGAATCGGCAGGATCGCCAGCGGCGGCACCATCGACAACACCGTCAGCAGCGGCGACAACGGTGCGCCGAACAACGGCAACGTGCCGGCCGCCATGCCCAGGCACAGCCCGGCCAACGCGCTGATGCCGAGGCCGATGGCCAGCCGTCGCAGGCTGGAGGCGCTGTCTTGCCAGAGCAGGTATTCACCGGTGCGGCTGTCGGCGACGAAGGCCAGGCGTTTCACCGCGTCGGTCATCTGCACGGCGCTGGGCAGCAGCTTATCGTTGGGGTTGTCCGTCAGCCGCTCGGCCGAGCCCAGGAAGTAGGCGAGCAGCACCAGGGCGAACGGCAGGATCACCAACAGCAAGCGATTCGGGCGATCCGGGTGGCGATTGATCAGGCGCATGGCCAGGTCCTCCTGTTTACAGCTTGGCGTCGGCGGCCATCTGCACGTAGCTCGGGTCGAAGCGCAGCTTGAGGTTGCCTTTGTCACCACTGGTCACACCGTTGGCGAAGGCCATGCCGACGGCGCTGGTGTCCTTGGCGCCTTCACCGAGCAAGCCGTGCTGGAAGGAGAACTCGGCGACCTTGCGCATGGTTTCCGGCAATTGCTTGCTAGTGGAAAACGCCAGCGCCTCCTGCGGAGTAGCAAATAGCTTGGTGGTGTCGAGTTGCGACTGGAACCCGGCCAGGTCGGTGCCGGAGGCTTTGGCCATGTGTTCGAGGGCGGCTTTGCTGGCGGCATTCTTGGCGTTCATCAACTCGACCACTTCAAACCAGGCACCGGTCAGCGCTTTGCCGAGGGCCGGGTTGTCTTTGAGGGTGGCGCTGTTGACCACCATCATGTCCATGATTTCGCCAGGCACTTGGCTGGAGTTGAAGACTTCAGTCACGCCGGGCTTGGCCTTGATGTCCGAGAGCATCGGGTTCCAGGTGGTGACGGCGTTGACCTGATCGGTGTTGAAGGCGGCCGATATGTCAGCGTCGGAAGTGTTGACGACTTTCAGGTCTTTCTCGGTGAGATCGACAGAATCGAGGGCGCGGGCCAGCAGGTAGTGGGAAACCGAAAGTTCGACGAGATTGACGTCCATGCCCTTGAGGTCGGCGACTTTCTTGCCTTCGCCTTTCAGTACGATGCCGTCGTTGCCGTTGGAGAAATCGCTGACGATCAGCGCGGTGCTGTCGACGCCACCGGCCGCCGGAATGGTCAGCGCATCCATGTTGGTCATGGTGCAGCCGTCGAACTGGCCAGCGGTGTATTGATTGATGGATTCGACGTAGTCGTTGAGCTGCACCACATCGATCTTGATGCCGTACTTCTTCGCCCATTTGTCGACGATGCCTTGGCTGCCGGCGTATTCCCAGGGCATCCAGCCGGCGTAGATGGTCCAGCAGACGCTGAAGTGATCTTTCTGGGCGGCCTGGGACGAGACGCTGATGAGGGCGGCGAATGCGGCGGCGAGCAGGGCGGGTAAACGAAGTCGGGTCATGGGATGGTTCTCCAGTTGATCAAGGGCGGGCAGGAGTCAACGCGGCACCGCGAACGGTGGCTTGTCTCCCGGGCTTTTGTCCCGCCGTGTAACCTCAACTGGAGGTCGCCAACTCTCGGACCAGTCACTCGCCTAAGCGAGCCGGAACCCTAGTCAGCCATTGCAAATTGTGGTGCCGCGAACCTGTGATGACTCCTGCACACCTTTACTAAAGCGAGAGCCGTGCCAAGTCGCTGCGAGGCCTCTGGGCTGGGGGATGACGCCGATGGGCCAATGGAAGAGGGCGCGTGATTGCCTTGTCATGGTGCATCCGCGCACCGCAATGGGCCGCTTATCCGAAGGTTTTAGCCTTCGCGCACTGGATGCCGGTTTCACAGTCAAAACAGGTGTGAGTCGGCCTGTGCCGGCTGCTGTCGCGGGTCTTTCAGGAGGCCGCCATGGTTTATCAAAAATGGCTTCGTCGATTATTGCTGGGCGGGGTGCTGGGCTTGGGTCTGTCGGGTTGCTACTACTACGCTGGCACCGCAGACATTTACGCAACGCCGTATTACTACCCCGGTTATTACTACTCGCCTTATTACTACGGCTATTCCTACCCCCGGTATTACGGGCGCTATCGCTACTATTACTACGGCGGCCACGGGTATTACGGCGGTCACGGGCCGGGTTATTACCACTGGGGTGGCCGTTACGGTCGCCATTAATCATGACGGCGCTTCCCCTGAAAGGAAGCGCCGTTTTTTTTAGGGCGAAGATGAAAAACCTTTCATCGGCGACTTGTTTCAATGTGTTTCAAGAACGCACCAGATTCCGAAATCGATGTCTGATCTTTCGACAGTCGCCAACAATTGACTGTCGCCTGCCAGCGTCGCTGGTGTGGCTACTCGCGGTCCAGGAGGCCGCCATGTATCGCCGAATGCTTCTGCTGGTCGTGTTGAGTTTTTCCCTTGGTGCATGCGTTCCCTATTCCTACGGAGATGGAGGCAGCTACTACAGTTCTGAGGTCTACTCGTCCCCCGCGCCGGCTTACTACTCGGGCGGTGGCAGCTACTACTCGGCTCCACGCTATTACCAACCAGCACCGCGTTACTATCAGCCGGCTCCCCGTTATTACTCGGCGCCGCGTTATTACCAGGCGCAACCGCGCTACTACCAGTCCCATAACCGTGGCTGGCAAGGACATGACCGAGGCGGTTGGGATGGCCGCAATCGGGGCAACTGGGACAATTCCCGTGGTCACGATGGACGGGATCACCGGGGTGGTGGACGTGGCGATCACGATGGTCGCGACGGTCGCGGAGGCCGGGGTGGTCACCGCTGATATTTCCAACAGCCAGTTACAGAAAAGCGGCGCATTAAGCGCCGCTTTTTTTGTGCCCGGATTTTAGTAATCCGACAAATCCGCCAACGGATGCCGACCTTCCCACACCTTATGAAAATGCGCCTCCACCACCGCATCTGGCACGTTATTGATGTCCGGCCAGTGCCAGTGTGGCTTCTGATCCTTGTCGATCAACCGCGCCCGCACGCCTTCGCTGAATTCCGGATGGCGGCAGCAGTTGAGGCTCAGGGTGTACTCCATCTGAAAAACCTCAGCCAATGAAAGATGCCGGGCCCGGGCGATTTGCTCCCAGACCAGATGAGCGGTCACGGGCGAGCCTTCGGTCATGGTCTTTGCGGCGCGGCTGAGCAGCGGATCAGTGGAATCGCGCAAATGGCTGATGGCCTTCCAGGCGCAGCGCACGTCGCTGACATCCAGCAATTCATCGATCTGTTGGCGGCGCGGCAGCCATTGCGCTTCGGGCATCTGCGCGACGGCTTCCTGCTGCAAGGCCTTGAGCAGGCTGTTGAGCTGCATTGAGGTCTGTTCCTGCCAGTTCAATTGCAGCAGGCCTTCGACCAACTCTTCCTGCTGTTCTTCGAGCAGGAAGCGATCGGCCAGATCCAGATCGATCGCATCCCGGGCATTCATGTGCGCGCCGGTCAGGCCGAGGAACAACCCGAGCTTGCCGGGCAGCCGCGACAGGAACCAACTGGCGCCGACGTCCGGGTACAAACCGATGCTGATCTCCGGCATCGCCAGGCGGCTGCTCGGCGTGACAATGCGGATGCTCGCGCCTTGCAGCAGGCCCATGCCGCCGCCGAGTACGTAACCGTGACCCCAGCAGATCAGCGGTTTGGGGTAGGTGTGCAACTTGAAGTCGAGACGATATTCCGCCGCGAAGAACTGCGCGGCCAGGGGCGGCACTTCCCCGGGATGTTGGCGACAGGCTTCCACCAGGCTGCGCACTTCGCCACCGGCGCAAAAGGCCTTGGCGCCGTTGCCGCGCAGCAAAACGCAGACGATTTGCGGATCCTTGGCCCAGGCGTCCATCTGATCGCGCAGGGCGTTGATCATCGGCAAGGAGAGGGCATTCAGCGACTTTTCGGCATCCAGGCTGGCGATGCCGATGCGGGCGCCGTCGGTGCCGGTCAGTTCTTCGAAGTGCAGATTCATCGTGACCTCGATCGGGAATTTGAGCGTTTAGTATGATCGCATTGCAGGAAAGTGCCGGTTCTGCGTCAGATCAATTGACAAGTCAAGCCAGCTTTCCTAGGGTTCGCCCCATTGTTTTTGCCGGGTATGACCATGACTGCTGACGACCGTATCAAACTCGAACCGAGCTGGAAGGAGGCGCTGCGTGCAGAATTCGACCAGCCCTACATGGCAGAGTTGCGTTCATTCCTGCAACAGGAACGTGCGGCCGGCAAGGAAATCTATCCGCCAGGCCCGATGATTTTCAACGCGCTCAACTCGACGCCGCTGGATAAGGTCAAGGTCGTGATTCTTGGCCAGGACCCGTATCACGGCCCGGGCCAGGCCCATGGCTTGTGCTTCTCGGTGCAACCGGGTGTGCCGGCGCCGCCGTCGCTGGTGAACATCTATAAAGAGTTGAAACGCGATCTGAACATCGACATCCCGAGCCACGGCTACCTGCAAAGCTGGGCCGACCAGGGCGTGCTGATGATCAACACCACCATGACCGTCGAGCGCGCTAACGCCAATGCGCACAAGGACAAGGGCTGGCAGTTCTTTACTGATCGGATCATCGAGGTGGTCAGCGCGCATCAGCCGCATCTGGTGTTCATGCTGTGGGGCGCGCATGCCCAGAGCAAACAGAAACTCATCGACGCCACCAAGCACCTGGTGCTGACTTCGGTGCACCCGTCGCCGTTGTCCGCTTATCGCGGCTTCCTCGGTTGCGGGCACTTCAGCCGGACCAACAAGTTTCTGGAACAGCATGGCGAGACGCCGATCGAGTGGCGGTTGCCGCCGGTTTGATGCGCTGACCGTCAGGGCCCCTTCGCGAGCAAGCCCGCTCCCACATTGATCTTATGGACACCGAAGATCCAATGTGGGAGCGGGCTTGCTCGCGAAGCAGGCGCCTCGGCCTTATTCCGGTACCCGATTCCAATACTTGAACAACGGCTCCGCCAGAAACAACACAAACAACAACCGCATCACCTGCATCGCGGTCACCAGCGGCACCGACAATTGCAGGGTCTCCGCCGTCAAGCTCATCTCCGCAATCCCGCCGGGCATCATGCCCAATGTCAGCGAACGCAAATCCAGATGAGTCAACGCACTCAACCCCAGCGCCGCCGCCGTGGCGATCAACATGGTCAGCACCGTGCCGATCAGCGTCCGTCCCATAAACGACGGTGCACGCCGGAAGAACTGTCGATTGAAATGACAACCCAAGCCGCTGCCAATCAGCCATTGGCCGATCTGGCTGCCGCCGTTGGGCAAACCGATGTGCAAATCCCAACTGATACTCACCGCCGCACTCACCAGCAACGGCCCGAACAGCCACGGATTGGGCTGGCGCAACCGCTGCCAACCCCAGGCGAGCAGGGCGCCCGCCGGGAATAGAATGGCCAGCAAACGCCAATCAACAGCTGTGGCATGGGAAATCGGCGTGCCGTCCCCCAGCAAATACTTGAACGCCGCCGGCACACACAGCACCACCACCAGCACCCGCAGACTTTGCCCCGCCGCGACCCGGCTGAGCACCGCGCCATTGCGGGCGCCGAGGTTGACCATCTCCCCGGAACCGCCCGGCATGCTGGAGAAGAACGCCGTGGCGCGGTCCTCACCGGTACGCCGCATCAACCAGACCCCGACCACACTGGACAGGCTGGTGACCAGTGCACCGAAGAAGATCAAACCGAAATGGCTCAACACCTGCTCCATCACCACCGGGGTGAAGTGCAGGCCGATACCGATGCCGACGATCCACTGGCCGCACTTGCGCCCGCCAGGGATTTCCGCGAGTTGCCAAGGGGTGAGGCAGCGCACCAGGATGATCGCCAGCAACGAGCCGACCATCCACGGCAGCGGCCAGCCGACCTGGCTGGCGAGGTAACCACCGAGCAGGCCGACCAGCGGTGTTCCCCACCAGGTTTTGAAGGGACGATCAGACATCGGCAATGGCGCGCCTCGCAACCGAACGTTTACGCCAGATCCGCAGGATCGGCATCAGCAGCATAAGCGCAGTCAGCACCCAGACACCAAACGTGATCGGGCTCGACCAGAGGATTTCCAGTGCACCGTTGGAAATCGACAGGGCACGCCGCAGGTTCTGTTCCATCAAACCGCCGAGGATGAAGCCCAACAGCACCGGCGACAGCGGGAAGTCCAGTTTGCGCAGGATGTAACCGAAGATACCGATGCCCACCATCAGGAACAGGTCGAACGTAGTCGCGTGCACCGCGTAGACGCCGATCCCGGTAATGATCGCGATCACCGGCACCAGCGCCCAGTTCGGCACGGCGAGGATGCGGGTGAAGATGCGGATCATCGGGATGTTGAGGATCACCAGCATGATGTTGGCGATGAACAACGAGGCGATCAGGCCCCAGACAATGTCCGGTTGCTGCTGGAACAACAGCGGGCCCGGTGTGATGTTGTACAACGACAGGGCGCCGATCATCACCGCCGTGGTGCCGGAACCCGGCACGCCGAGGGTCAGCATCGGCACCAGTGCGCCACAGGCCGACGCGCCGATCGCGGTTTCCGGTGCCGCGAGGCCGCGCATGTCGCCTTGGCCGAAGGTGCCTTTGGCACCCGCGATGCGTTTCTCGGTCATGTAGGCCACGGCGCTGGCGAGGGTCGCGCCGGCACCCGGCAACACGCCCATGATGAAGCCCAACAGGCCGCAACGGATGTTCACCACGAACACCGAAGACGCTTCCTTGAAGTTGAACATCATCCGCCCGGTGGCTTTCACCGCTTCCTGGCCGCGATGGGTTTTTTCCAGCAGCAGGAGGATTTCGCTGATGGAGAACAGGCCCAGCACCAACACCACGAATTGAATGCCGTCGGTCAAATGGATGTTGTCCCCGGTGAAGCGGTACACACCGCTGTTGGCATCGATCCCGACGCTCGACAGGAACAGGCCGATCAGCGCCGCAATAAACGTTTTCAACGGACGATCACCGGCCATGCCACCGAGGCAGACAATCGCGAACACCATCAACACGAAATATTCCGCCGGACCGAAGGCAATCGCCCATTTCGCCAGCAGCGGGGCGAACAGCACCATGCCGCACGTGGCGATGAACGCGCCGATGAACGAACTCCACGCCGACAGCGACAACGCCACACCGGCCAGGCCTTTGCGGGCCATCGGGTAACCGTCGAGGGTGGTCATGACGGTGGAGGCTTCGCCGGGGATGTTCAGCAGGATCGAGCTGATCCGCCCGCCGTATTCGCAACCCAGGTACACCGCCGCCAGCAGGATCAGCGCCGATTCCGGTGGCAGGCCCAGGGCGAAGGCGATGGGAATCAATAGCGCCACGCCGTTGATCGGACCCAGGCCCGGCAGCAGGCCGACGACGGTGCCGATCAGCGTGCCGCAGAGCGCGGTCACCAGGTTGTACGGGCTCAGCGCGACGCCGAAACCCTGGCCCAAATAGCCAAAAGTATCCATATCAGTTCTCCAGAACGTCGAGCAGGCCCAGGGGCAGCGGCACGTCCATCAACTTGTCGAACAGCAGGTAGAGACCAATGCTCATCAGCGTGGTGACGACGATGCTCGGCAGCCAGCGACCGCCGTACAGGCGCGCCATCGGAATGCCGATCAGGATGCTGCTGAGAATGAAGCCCAACGGTTCGAACAACCCGGCGAAGATCAGCAGCAAGACGACGCAGATGCCAATTTTGTTCAGGGTTTCGCGGTCGAGTTTCGGGTCGTCATCGCTGTGCACGATCGGTGTCGGGCGAAACAGCATATACAGCAAACCCAGGCCCATCAGCCCGAGCATCAACAGCGGAAAGGCCCGAGGCCCCACGGGTTCGTAGGAAAAAGCCGCTTGGTACGGCCACGCCATCAGCGCCAGGCCGATACAGACCGCCAGCAGCACCGAAGCAAAAATGCGTTGTAAGAGCATGAGGAACTCCTGGGCCGCGACCCCGCGCAAGCGAGACCGCAGCCGCTAGACAGAGACGATCACTGGATCAGGCCGAACTCTTTGGCCAGCACTTTGTAGTCCGCGACTTGCTTCTTCACGTAGGTGTCCAGCTCCGGGCCGGTCATGGCGAACGGGAACAGTTCACGCTGATCGCGCAGCTTGGCGAACTCGTCGGAGGCCAACAGTTTGTCGAAGGCGTCTTTCCACCAGGCGTAGTCTTCGTCGCTGACTTTTGGCCCGAGGTAAAAGCCGCGAACCACCGGCCAGACGATGTCGTAGCCTTGCTCCTTGGCGGTCGGGATGTCCTTCATTTCCGGCTCGTCCAGACGCTTCTCGGAGAACACCGCCAACAGGCGCATGTCGCCACTCTGGATGTGCGGCATGGAGTCGGAAATATCCGTGCTGCCGACCTGGATGTGGCCGCCGAGCAGAGCGGTGGCGATTTCACCGCCGCCTTCGAGGGCCACGTAACGCAGGTCACGCGGGTTGATCCCGGCAGCCTTGGCGATCAGCGCGGTTTGCATCCAGTCCTGGCTGCCGACGGTGCCGCCGGAACCGATCACCACTTTGCTCGGATCTTTCTTCAGCGCTTGAACGAGATCGTCGAGGGTCTTGTAGGGCGAATCGCTTTTCACTGCGATGGCGCCGTAACTGGTGCCGACCGCTGCCAGCCACCGCACGTTGGTTTCATCGAAACGCCCGAACTTGCCTTGGGCCAGGTTCAGCAGCGAGCCGCTGGACCAAGCGACCAACGTGCCGGCATCGGCCGGGCGCTGGGCGACTACCGCGTTGTACGCCACCGCGCCGACACCGCCGGGCATGTAGGTCACGCGCATCGGTTTGGTCAGCAGCTTTTCGTTCACCAGCGCGCTTTGCGCCAGTTTGCAGGTCAGGTCGAAACCGCCGCCGGGGGAGGCCGGGGCGATGCATTCCGGGCGCTTGGGCTCGGCCATCAATTGGCCGGCGAACAGCAGGGCGCTAGCGGTGAGAGCAAACTTACGCAGTGACAAATTCATTGGGTTCTCCACAGATTTTTTGTTGTATGGATGTGTAGGAGCTGCCGAAGGTTTTGGGTTTCGGCATTTCAATCAATTACCAAAGTGCAACGCTATAGCTCACCAGCAGACGCACTTCATCGGCATCGCGAGCGGAGTAGTTGGAACGGTAGGTGGCATTACGCAGACGCACGGCGACATCCTTGAGCGCGCCGCTTTGTACTACATATTTGATCTCGGTATTGCGTTCCCACTCTTTGCCTTCGTCGCCGTTCTTGAGCTTGATGTTGTCGCCGCTCAAGTAACGGCTCATGAAACTCAGGCCGGGGATGCCGAGTTTGGCGAAGTCGAAGTCGTAGCGTGCCTGCCAGGAATGTTCCTCGGCGCCGGCAAAGTCGTTGATCTGCACAAAGTTGACCAGGTACGGGTCGGCGCCATCGACATACGGGAACGCACTGTCGCCGGACATGTGCTGATAACCGGCGCTGAATTTGTGCCCGCTCAAGGCGTAGCTCACCAGGCCGTTGAGGGATTTGTTGTCGATCTCGCCGCCACGGGCCGCGCCCTGGTCATCACTGATGGCCAGTCGCAAGTCGGTGCCGAAGGTGCCCGGGCCGAACGGTTGCGAGGCGACCACGCCGAGGAAGTGCTGGTTATAGACTTCATCGAGTTGCGCGAAGTGGTAGCTGCCGGTGATTTTGTCAGTGAACTTGTAGTCCACGCCGCCAAAGTCGAAATGCTTGCCGGCGGCCGTACCGGAAAAACGGCTGTTCTTGTTGTTGAGGGCAATGTCCTCGAAATCCGTGCTGTCGCGGTCCTTGGCTTTCTCCAGTCGGCCACCGGTGAAGGTCAGGTTCTTGATCTCTTTGGAGGTCAGCAAGCCACCTTCGAACGTCTGCGGCAGGATGCGCCCGTCGTTGGGCTTGAGGATCGGCAGTTCCGGAATCAGGCTGCCGATTTTCAGTTCTGTGGCGGAGATTTTCACTTTGCCGGTCAGACCGAGCTTGGAGTACTCGTCAGCGGCGCGGCCGTCATCGTGGGTCGGCAACAGGCCGGTGCCGGTGCGGTCGGGACTCGAATCGAGCTTGACCCCCAGCATGCCCAGCGCATCGACACCGAACCCCACGGTGCCGTCGGTGTAGCCCGATTGCAGATTGAGCAGGAAACCCTGGGCCCACTCGTCACGCTTGGACTGCTGGGCATTGGTGCCGTCGCGAAAGTCGCGGTTGAAATACATGTTGCGGGTTTCGAGGGTTGCCGTACTGTCTTCGAAGAAGGCAGCCTGGCTCAACGGCGAAAAGCCGGCGAAGGCGGCGGCACTGGCAAGGGCGGTCTGGCTGAGGCGGGAAAAACGAACAGGCGGGCGAGCCTGAAGCTGCATGGACAGCATCGTGAAGTACTCCGTTATTGTTCTTATTGGCGAAAACGCTTCGTGGCGTTTTTCGTATCGCTGTGTGGCATCAGCGACGGGCAGTCGAAACAGTCCGTGGCTGGACTCTAACGGGCCAACCTTTCGCTAACCTTTCAGCTGACTTTCACGGTTTTCAGGCTTCACAGCGGCGGATGCGGCTGTAAACTCCGCGCCAAAGAATGGCGTCGACCATCCCTGAACGAGGTAAGTATCCATGCGTGTCCTGCTCGTCGAAGACCATCTGCAGCTCGCCGAAAGTGTCGCCCAGGCGCTCAAGAGCACCGGGTTGACCGTGGATGTTTTGCACGACGGCGTGGCGGCCGACCTGGCCTTGAGCAGTGAGGAATACGCCATGGCGATCCTCGACGTCGGCCTGCCGCGCATGGATGGTTTCGAAGTGCTGGCGCGCCTGCGGGCCCGAGGCAAGAACCTGCCGGTGTTGATGCTGACCGCCCGCAGCGACGTCAAGGACCGGGTCCACGGCCTCAATCTGGGCGCCGACGATTACCTGGCCAAACCGTTTGAACTGACTGAACTCGAAGCCCGGGTCAAAGCCTTGCTGCGCCGCAGTGTGTTGGGCGGTGAACGTCAGCAGACCTGCGGTGTGCTGGCCTATGACCTGGACACCCGGCGCTTCACCCTCGGCGAAGAATTGCTGACCCTGACGTCTCGCGAGCAGGCCGTACTTGAGGCGTTGATCGCCCGTCCCGGTCGGGTGATGAGCAAGGAGCAACTCGCTTCCCAAGTGTTTGGCCTGGATGAAGAGGCCAGCCCCGACGCCATCGAAATCTACGTCCACCGCTTGCGCAAGAAACTCGACGGCCAACCGGTGGCGATCGTGACCTTCCGCGGCCTCGGCTATTTGCTGGAAAGCCGTGATGCATAAGCCCAGCAGCCTGCGTTGGCGGTTGCTGTGGAACCTGGCGTTGTTGCTGGTGGTGTTGATGTTGGCCAGTGGTTTGAGCGCGTACTGGAACGGTCGAGAAGCTGCCGACACCGCTTATGACCGCACCTTGCTGGCCTCGGCGCGGACCATCGCTGCCGGGGTGTCCCAGCGCGACGGCACCCTCAGCGCCGACGTGCCTTACGTGGCGCTCGACACCTTTGCCTACGACAGCGCCGGGCGCATCTTTTATCTGGTCAACGACATCCACCAGAACCTGATCTCCGGTTACGAAAACCTGCCGCCACCGCCACCGGGGACGCCGCGCACCGATGACTATCCGGCGCTGGCGCGTTTCTACAACGCCGTTTATCGCGGGCAGAACGTGCGCGTGGTGAGCCTGCTCAAGCCAGTGAGCGAGCCGAACATGAATGGCATGGCGGAAATCCGTGTCGCGGAAACCGATGAGGCGCGGGTCAGCATGGCGCGCAGCCTGGCGGCGGATACGTTGCTGCGACTGGGCATGTTGGCGATTGGCGCGTTGCTGTTGGTCTGGTTTGCGGTGAGTGCGGCGCTGCGGCCGCTGGAGCGTTTGCGCACGGCGGTGGAGGAACGGCAATCGGATGACTTGCGTCCTTTGCCGCTGGTGGAGGTGCAGCGGGAGTTGTGGCCGTTGGTGCGGGCGCTCAATCACTTTACCGAGCGACTGCGCGGACAGTTTGAGCGTCAGGCGCAGTTCATCGCCGATGCCGCTCATGAATTACGCACACCGCTGGCGGCGCTCAAGGCGCGGCTGGAATTGGGCCTGCGCGCCAGCGAGCCGCAAACCTGGCGCAGCACCCTGGAAACTGCCGCCCAGGGCACGGATCGCCTGACGCACCTGGCCAATCAGTTGCTGTCCCTGGCCCGGGTCGAAAACGGCGCCCGGGCAATTGCCGAGGGCGGCGCGCAATTGCTGGACCTGAGCCAGTTGGCCCGTGAATTGGGCATGGCCATGGCGCCGTTGGCCCACGCGCGCGGCGTGGCGCTGGCGCTGGAGGCAGAGGAGCCGGTGTGGCTGCGCGGCGAGCCGACGCTGTTGAACGAATTGCTGAGCAATCTGGTGGACAACGCCCTGGCCCACACGCCGCCGGGAGGCAATGTGATCCTGCGAGTAACAGCGCCTGCCGTTCTGGAGGTCGAGGACGATGGGCCGGGGATTCCCCTGGAAGAGCGCGATCGGGTGTTCGAGCGTTTTTATCGACGCAATCAGCAGGTGGCGGGGTCAGGCTTGGGGTTGGCGATTGTCGGGGAGATTTGCCGTGCGCACCTGGCGCAGATCAGTTTGCATGACGGGGAGCGGGCGGGGTTGAAGGTGCGGGTGAGTTTTATTGCGGGGGAGTGAGGGTGTTTGTGATGGCCTCTTCGCGAGCAAGCCCGCTCCCACAGGTTATCTCTGTCGTACACAAAGTCTGTGATCGCTGGAAATCCAATGTTAGAGCGGGCTTGCTCGCGAGTGGGGCAGCTCGGTCTCAATCAATAAAACATCGACCGCGACTCTTCCAGATCCCTGCACATCGCTTCGTTCTCGGGATCAATCCCCAACTTCTTGAACGCCGGCACATTGAACGCATCGATACGCGCCAGCGGATGGTCGGTGTCCTTGTGGCAATACAGGCTCGCGACCTGCACCACGTCGACATAATCGACCCGTTCGGAATCACGCTTGAAATCCAGGTACAGCCCCGGCAACTTCACCAGCATTTCCGGAAACTCCCAGACGCTGAGCAGTTTGTCGCCCAGCAGCGGATGAATGCGGTCGATCACATGGTTGAGGCTGACCGGGTCCGAGAGCAGCTCATAGTGATCTTCGGCGTAGGTCAGGATCGGCAACACACCAATCTGATGCACCAGTCCGCCCAGCGCCGCCTGATCGGGTTTGAGTTGGGTGTAGCTGCGGCACAGCGCGTAGCTGATGCCGGCGATTTCCAGGCTTTTGCGCCATACGTCGCGCATTTTGTGTTCCACCACCTCGGAGCGGGCGTGGAAAATCTGCTCCATCACGAGACCAATGGCCAGGTTACTGCTGTAGTTCACGCCCAACCGGGTGATGGCGGTGTGCAGGTCGGTGACTTCCTGGGTCGCCCGCAGCAACGGGCTGTTGACCACTTTGATCAGGCGCGCCGACAACGCGGTGTCGCGACCGATCACTTTGCTCAGGGTGCTAACGCTGATTTCCGGATCTTCAGCGGCCTTGCGAATCTGCAGGGCCACTTCCGGTAATGTTGGCAGAACCAGGTCATCGTTATCGATGGCCTCAACCAAATCCTGTTGGACCTTATCCGCCAGCTCACTCATTTCTGTTCTCTAGGGTCTTGCATAAAAATACTGCGGTCAGCGCTGGATTTCTTTATCGCGATCCAGGGCGTAAGGCAGGTCGAGCAAGTGCAGGGCAGGGCCTTCGAGCGCCGCCAGGTGGATGTCACCGGTCTCTGCTGCTTCGGCTTGCAGCACGGCCAGGAGTTCAATGTTTTGCGCGTCGCGCGCGGCGATCACCACTTCGCCGATCGAACTGTTGTGGCTTGGGGCAAACAGCTGGGTGCCGGGCTCCGGCAATTCACTGCCGTCCAGCTTCAAGCGATACAAACGACGCTTGAGTTTGCCCAGGTATTGCATCCGCGCGACGATTTCCTGGCCGGTGTAGCAGCCCTTCTTGAAACTCACGCCACCGACGGCTTGCAGGTTGAGCATCTGCGGGATGAACAGCTCGCGGGTGCTCGGCATGACCTGGCCGATCCCTGCGCGGACCTGGCCCAGCAGCCATTGATTCAGCTCGCCTTCGGCCAGCAGGGCGGAGAGCTTGCCCTTGATGGCGTCGGCCTGTTCAACGGCGACCCACAGTTCGGCGCGCTCAGGTGAAACGCGAATGGCGATCAAGCCTTCGTTGCGCGCAACGCTGTCGGTATCGGTCGGCAACTCCAGACCGAGGCTGCTCAGTGCCGCATCGCCATGGTCGAGGCCGAAGCGAACCCAGGCGGCGCTTTCATCGGTCAGTTTGGATTTCGAGAATACTGCGTACTTTTTCAGGTCCGCCAGTTGCGGCTCCAGCAGTTCGCTGGCCATGGCCAGGAGCACGCCGTCGCCTTGCAGCAGAATGCGGAAACTCGACTGCATCCGGCCCTTCTGGGTGCAGCGGGCGCCGAGGCTGGCCTGGGTGTCGCTCAGGTAATTGAGGTTGCAGGTCAGTTGGCCTTGCAGGAATTTGCCGGCATCCGCGCCGCGAACCGCGAGAACGCCTTCGTGTGACAGGGTGCAGAAAAAAGCAGAATCGGCCATGGGTCATCGCAGGGTAAAGAGTCTGGAGGACATCATAAGGGGGCGCCCATGAAATGGGTAGTTCACAAAAGGACAGGAGGCCCGACCAAAGCCGACTGTTCGCTCAAGCTTTGGGCTGTATACTTGCCGCCTATTTGAGGAGCGCTCCATGGTCGAAGATGTTGAACTGAATCGCCTCTACTGGCACAGCCGCCGCGGCATGCTTGAGCTTGACGTGTTGCTGGTGCCGTTCGTGAAAGAGGTCTATCCGCACCTCAATGATGTCGACCGCGACTGCTACCGCAAACTGCTCGAATGCGAAGATCAGGACATGTTTGGCTGGTTCATGGAGCGCGCCGAATCGGAAGATCCGGAGCTTCAGCGCATGGTTCGCATGATCCTGGATCGTGTCCAGCCCAAGTAATGCGTTCGAATGCCGCTGGCAGGCCTCACGGCTGCTGCTGGCGGCATACGGTCTGGCCCAGCTGTTCGCGCTGGGTTCGTTGTTTCTTCTTTCTCTACCGGCCTGGGCCAGTCTGCTCGGCGTTTTGCTGTGCGCGGTTCATGGCTTTTGGGTGATTCCGCGGCAGATTTTGTTGACGCATCCCCAGGCAATTCGCGGTTTGCGCCGCGATGCCGATGGCTGGCAGTTGTGGAATCAGGCCCAGGGTTGGCAACCAGTGCAACTGCGACCGGACAGCCTGGTGCTACCGTTGGTCGTGATGCTGCGGTTTCGTCGGCGAGGCGAGCGGCGGGTCAGCACAATCTGCGTGCCCCGGGATTCGCAAGCGGCGGATCTGCACCGACGCCTGCGGGTACGGCTGAAGTTCAGTCGACGTAGGTGGGCGGCACCAGAATAGTGTCCAGGGCTTCTGGCAACATATTCGGGTAGTCGAGGGTGTAATGCAGGCCGCGACTTTCCTTGCGCTCCATCGCGGACTGGATCATCAGTTCGGCTACTTGGGCCAGGTTGCGCAACTCGATCAAGTCCCGGCTGACTTTATAGTTGCTGTAGAACTCATCGATTTCGTCCAGCAACAGGCGAACCCGATGCTGGGCCCGTTGCAGGCGCTTGTTGGTGCGCACGATGCCGACGTAGTCCCACATGAATCGCCGCAGTTCATCCCAGTTGTGCGCAATGATCACGTCTTCGTCGGAGTCGGTCACCTGGCTCGCATCCCAGACGGGCAGGGCGATGGGGATCGACACCTGGGGCAACTGCTGGAGAATGTCCGCTGCCGCCGAACGTGCGTAGACAAAGCATTCCAATAGCGAGTTACTGGCCATGCGGTTGGCGCCGTGCAGGCCGGTGAAACTGGTTTCGCCAATGGCGTACAGGCCCGGCACATCGGTGCGGCCCTGTTGATCGACCATCACGCCGCCGCAGGTGTAGTGCGCCGCCGGAACCACCGGGATTGGTTGCTTGGTGATGTCGATGGAGAATTCCAGGCAGCGTTCGTACACCGTCGGGAAGTGAGTCTTGATGAACGCTTCGGGCTTGTGACTGATGTCCAGGTAGACGCAGTCGACACCCAGGCGCTTCATCTCGTGGTCGATGGCCCGGGCGACGATGTCCCGTGGCGCCAGTTCGGCTCGCGGGTCGAAACGTTGCATGAAGCGCTCGCCGTTGGGCAGCTTCAGGTGCGCACCTTCGCCGCGCAGGGCTTCGGTAATCAGGAAACTCTTGGCCTGCGGGTGATACAGGCAAGTGGGGTGAAACTGGTTGAATTCCAGGTTCGCCACCCGGCAGCCCGAACGCCAGGCCATGGCAATGCCATCACCGCAGGCGCCGTCGGGGTTGCTGGTATAGAGGTAGACCTTGGCGGCACCGCCGGACGCTAGGATCACGAAGCGTGCGCCATAGGTGTCGACTTCGCCGCTGGCGCGATTGAGCACGTAGGCGCCGAGGCAGCGATCGCCTTCCAGGCCGAGACGCTTTTCGGTGATCAGATCAACCGCTACCCGTTGTTCCAGCAGTTCGATGTTCGGGCGCTTCTTGGCCTGATCGAGCAAAGTCCTGAAGATCGCTGCGCCGGTGGCATCGGCGGCATGGATGATGCGCCGATGGCTGTGGCCGCCTTCGCGGGTCAGGTGGAACTCGAAACCACCGTCTTCGGTGCCGGACTGTTCATCTCGCGTGAACGGGACGCCTTGGTCGATCAGCCACTGGATGGCTTCTTTACTGTGCTCGACGGTGAATCGCACGGCGTCTTCATGGCACAGGCCACCGCCAGCATTGAGGGTGTCATCGACGTGGGACTCAACGGTATCGGTGTCATCCAGCACGGCGGCGACACCACCCTGGGCCCAGAACGTCGAGCCATTGGCGAGGTCGCCTTTGCTCAATACAGCGATGCGCAGGTGACCGGGCAAGGTCAACGCAAGGCTCAAACCGGCAGCACCGCTGCCAATCACCAGGACATCATGTTGAAACTGTTGGCTCATTTCAGGATTCCGCTCAAAGCGACCCGGGTCGGGGTTGGCGCAAGACACCTGGATCGGCGAGTCAGGCAGCCACACAGCCCACTAGTATATAGAGGGGGGGAGCGGCACAATAGCCGGGCCTACATGGCATTGTGAGACTACTGTGACGAAAAAGACCGAACGCTTCGTCGGATGTTTTTTTCGCCGCTTCGGCGACAAGACGACTGTATCGTGGATTTAACAGTCTTTTTCGCTCCACGGTTGCACAATGTCGGTTGCACCCGGCTATAAATATTTGGAACTTTTGCCAAAGGCCCAAGATCAATAGCTGGTTGCCTGAATCAAGGGACAGTGTCGGCTTCGGAGCGGGATCTGTGGTTGGGGTCCTTGCCGGCGAATCCGATGACAAGATTATTCGCGCAGCCGGGTTAACCCGAGCTGCGCTTTTCGTGCGTGCCAAATCAGAGCCCGCAGGAAACTTGCTTGGAGGGGGAGAACTTTTGCGAAAAGCCCGAGTCTATGTTTGCAAGTCTGGTCGTTTAGTTATGCAAGCCTCCTTCGAGCTTATCGAGGAGTGTTCATGCTAACCCAGGAAGAGGATCAGCAGCTGGTCGAGCGCGTTCAACGCGGCGACAAGCGAGCTTTCGATCTGCTAGTGCTGAAATATCAGCACAAAATTCTCGGGTTGATCGTGCGTTTCGTGCACGACACCCATGAAGCCCAGGATGTCGCACAGGAAGCCTTTATCAAGGCGTACCGTGCACTTGGTAATTTCCGCGGAGACAGCGCGTTTTACACGTGGCTTTACCGCATCGCCATTAACACGGCGAAAAACTATCTGGTTTCACGCGGCCGTCGGCCGCCGGATAGTGATGTCAGTTCCGAAGACGCAGAGTTCTACGACGGCGATCATGGCCTCAAGGATCTCGAGTCGCCAGAACGCGCATTGCTGCGGGATGAGATCGAAGGCACCGTCCATCGAACCATCCAGCAACTTCCAGAAGATTTGCGTACGGCCTTAACTTTACGTGAATTCGATGGTCTGAGTTACGAGGACATTGCAGCCGTCATGCAATGCCCGGTGGGTACCGTGCGCTCCCGGATTTTCCGGGCTCGGGAAGCCATCGATAAAGCCCTGCAGCCGTTGTTGCAGGAAAACTGAGACAGCGGCGACAGCCAAGAGAGGAACGCCATGAGTCGTGAAGCCCTGCAGGAATCGCTGTCCGCAGTGATGGATAACGAAGCGGACGAGCTGGAATTGCGTCGGGTACTGAATGCCTTTGACGATGTTGAAACCCGCGAAACCTGGGCTCGTTACCAGATCGCTCGGGCAGTCATGCATAAGGATCTTCTGCTTCCACGTCTGGACATCGCTGCGGCAGTCTCTGCTGCGCTGGAAGATGAAGCCGTCCCGGCCAAGGCATCTCGCGGTCCATGGCGCAGCCTGGGTCGTCTGGCCGTCGCTGCTTCGGTAACCGTCGCTGTACTGGCGGGTGTTCGTCTGTACAACCAGGACGAAATTGCTGGCGTCGAACTGGCTCAGCAATCCACGCAGTCCACTCTGGCCGTTCCTCAGGTCAAGGGTCCGGCTGTATTGGCAGGCTATAGTGAGAGTTCGGAAGCCACTGGCCCTATGGCCAACGGCGTTTTGCAAGGTCAGCCGGGCTGGCACGATCAGCGTCTGCCAAGCTACTTGCGCCAACATGCTCAACAGGCTGCATTGAAAGGCACTGAAAGCGCTCTGCCTTACGCTCGTGCAGCAAGCCTGGAAAACCGCTAAGGAGGATCATGCGCGCCATACCTCTACTTACGCTTCTGCTCGGTGGCTGGTTCGTTGTTCCAGCCCACGCCGACGAAGCCCAGGACTGGTTGACACGTCTGGGTCAGGCCGAGCAACAGCAAAGCTTTCACGGTACTTTTGTTTACGAGCGAAACGGTAGTTTTTCTACCCATAACATCTGGCACCGCGTCCAGGATGGCAAAGTCCGCGAGCGTTTACTCCAGCTCGACGGCTCGGCACAGGAAGTCGTGCGCATTGATGGACATACTCAATGCGTCAGCGGCACCCTGATCGCAGGGCTGGGGGACTCTCCCAACTCTGCTGCTCGTGCACTCGATCCACAAAAGCTCAAGAATTGGTACGACCTTGCCGTCATCGGCAAGTCGCGTGTGGCTGGGCGTGCGGCAGTGATTGTGTCACTGACGCCACGAGATCAGCATCGTTACGGTTTCGAGCTACATCTGGACAAGGAAACCGGTTTGCCCTTGAAGTCATTGTTGCTCAATGACAAAGGCCAGTTGCTCGAGCGCTTCCAGTTCACGCAGCTGGATACCGCTGAAGTCCCGTCGGACAGTGATTTGCAGGCAGGTCCTGACTGCAAGGCGCTCACCGTAAACACTGACAAGGCTACTGCTATCAAAACCGCTGAGGCCTGGCATTCGGACTGGCTGCCGCCAGGTTTCGAACTCAGTAGCAGCTCCTCGCGCAAAGACCCTGAGACCAAAACCCAAGTCAGCAGCCTCATGTACGACGATGGCCTGGCCCGCTTCTCGGTATTTCTCGAGCCGTTGAATGGCGCTACCGTCACCGATACGCGTACCCAGCTGGGCCCAACCGTTGCCGTTTCCCGGCGCTTGACCACGCCTCAAGGCGAGATGATGGTCACCGTGGTCGGTGAAATCCCGATCGGTACCGCTGAACGGATTGCGCTGTCCATGCGCACCAATGCTGCTACGGCCAAACAGTGAGCTGAAACGTGATGCTCATGGATCGGCGATTTGATTGTGCGAGAGGTCAGCAATGCCTATCCCGCCATTGAGATGTCGAAATGTTTGGTGAGCATTTTCATTTGCAAATACCCCTGAATTTTTCTATAGGTCAGAGCCTCTCGGCTCTGGCCTTGTTTGTTGTTCCCGGAACAAAAATACCGGCGTATCGTTCCCGGTGTTCCTTGCTCCATATCGCTTAACCATGCTCGTCGTAACGGGAGCCGTATGTCGATACCACGCTTGAAGACTTATCTTTCCATTTTTGCCACCGTGCTAGTGCTTGGTCAGGCGGTCCCTGCTCAAGCGGCCGAATTGCCTGACTTCACGCAATTGGTCGAACAGGCCTCGCCAGCGGTGGTGAACATCAGTACCACGCAAAAACTGCCGGATCGCAAAGTATCGGGCCAAATGCCGGATCTTGAAGGCTTGCCGCCAGCGCTGCGCGAGTTCTTCGAGCGCGGCATGCCGCAACCGCGTTCGCCCCGTGGCGATCGTCAGCGCGAAGCCCAGTCCCTGGGGTCGGGCTTCATCATCTCGCCTGATGGCTACATCCTGACCAACAACCACGTCATTGCCGACGCCGACGAAATTCTCGTCCGCCTGGCCGACCGCAGTGAGTTGAAAGCCAAGCTGATCGGCACCGACCCGCGTTCTGACGTGGCGCTGCTGAAAATCGAAGGCAAGGACCTGCCGGTTCTGAAACTCGGCAAATCCCAGGACCTGAAGGCCGGCCAATGGGTCGTTGCCATCGGTTCGCCGTTCGGCTTTGACCACACCGTGACCCAAGGCATTGTCAGCGCCATTGGTCGCAGCCTGCCGAACGAAAACTATGTTCCCTTCATCCAGACCGACGTGCCGATCAACCCGGGTAACTCCGGTGGTCCGCTGTTCAACCTGAACGGTGAAGTGGTCGGGATCAACTCGCAGATCTACACCCGTTCCGGCGGCTTCATGGGCGTGTCGTTCGCGATCCCTATCGATGTCGCGATGGACGTATCCAATCAGCTGAAAAGCGGTGGCAAAGTCAGCCGTGGCTGGTTGGGCGTGGTGATCCAGGAAGTGAACAAGGATCTGGCCGAATCGTTCGGCCTAGAGAAACCGGCCGGTGCGCTGGTGGCTCAGATCCAGGATGACGGCCCGGCAGCCAAGGGTGGCCTGCAGGTGGGTGACGTGATCCTGAGCATGAATGGTCAACCGATCGTCATGTCTGCTGATCTGCCGCATCTGGTCGGCGCGCTCAAGGCAGGCTCCAAGGCCAATCTTGAAGTGATCCGCGAGGGCAAGCGCAAGAATGTCGAGCTGACCGTCGGCGCTATCCCGGAAGAAGGCAAGGAGCTGGACGCCGCGCCGAAAGCCGGTGTCGAGGGCAGCAGCAACCGCTTGGGCGTTTCTGTCACCGAGTTGACCGATGAACAGAAAAAAACCTACGACCTCAAGGGCGGTGTGGTGATCAAGGATGTTCAGGACGGTCCTGCTTCGTTGATAGGCTTGCAGCCCGGCGATGTGATTACGCACTTGAACAACCAGGCGATCGGCTCCACCAAGGAGTTCACCGAAATCGCCAAGGCGCTGCCGAAGAATCGTTCGGTGTCGATGCGGGTTCTGCGTCAAAATCGCGCCAGCTTCATCACCTTCAAACTGGCTGAATAAACCGGTTGTTGGCTGAATAAAAAACCGCCTCGAAAGAGGCGGTTTTTTTATGTCCGGATTTTGTAAGAAGAATCAGCCCATCATGTCTTTGATCATCCGTTCCTGTTCCATCAGCTCCCGTTGCCGCGCATCGATCCGCGAAGACAATGGGAAGTTGCCGCCAGCCTTGCGCTTGGCGAAGTCCAGCTGCTGGATGGCCTGGCGGTAGTCGCCCACCAGCGCGAAGTATTCGGCGCGCGCCTGATGCAAACCGATGATGTTGCCCGACAGCCCGCGAGTTTCCGCCACCATGTACCAGACGTCCGGATCGTCTGGACGCGACTTGAGCAGGTTTTCCAGGGCTTTTTCCGCGTCGGCCGTGCGGTTCTGCTTCAGCAATAAATCGACGCGCACCTGGTTCAGGGGGTAGTTGCCCGGATACTGGGTAAGCAGTCGATCGACCCGAGTCTGGGCATCCGGCAAGCGATTATTGGTGATGTCCAGATCGACCTGGGCCAGGTTGTAGATAATCTCGTTCGGCGCCGTGGCCAGCAGTTGCTTGAGATTTTCCCGGGCTTCGTTCAGTTGACCACCCTTGATCTGGGCGATGGCCAAGCCGTAACGGGCGACATCGTTTTTCGGGTTTTCATCGAGCTGGGCACGGAAGCGTTTGGCGCCCAGTCCTGGGGTTTCTTCATAAATCAGCTGCACCCGCGCACGAATCAGCTGATAACGCATGCTGTCTTCGATGCCACCCTGTTTGGCTTGTTCGGCGCGGTTGCGGGTGTCGGCGATCCGCGATTCGGTGACCGGGTGAGTCAGCAGGAATTCCGGCGGCTTGGCGTCGAAGCGGTACTGGCGCATCAGGCGCTCGAACATGTTCGGCATCGAGCGCGGATCGTAACCGGCCTTTTCCAGATTGATGATGCCGATCCGGTCGGCTTCCTGTTCGTTCTGGCGCGAGAAGCGCCGTTGTTCCTGAATCGCGGCGGCCTGCGTACCGGCAATGGTGGCGATCCCGGCATCGCCGGCACCGGCGGCGGCAATCACGATCCCGGCGAGCAGGGCTGCCATCATCGGCACCTGCATGCGTTGCGAGGCTTCAACGCCACGGGCGAAGTGGCGTTGCGACAAGTGAGCCAATTCGTGAGCGAGTACCGAAGCGTATTCGCCCTCGGTCTGCGCATTGAGGAACAAACCGCCGTTGACCCCGACGATCCCGCCCGGCGCGGCAAAGGCGTTCAGCTCGGGGCTGTTGATCAGGATGAATTCCAGGCGCCGGTCCGTCACCTGGCTGGTCTCGACCAGTTTGTAGACGCTGGATTCGACATAATCCTTGAGCTGAGGGTCGCTCAACTGCTGGACCTGGCTGCGCAACATCGCCAGCCACGCGCGGCCCAACTGGTATTCCTGTTGCGGGGAGACGATGGCAGAACTGGCATCACCGAGTGACGGCAGGTCGTCGGCGAAGCCTGGTGAGGCGAGCAGGCAAGCGAGCGTCAGCAGGGTAGGGCGCAAAAAAGTCATGCACAAAGCCTTAGTCGACAAAGACCTTACTGTAGCCGGACAGTGGGCTTCGGACCAGATATTCTAGGCCGCTCAACCACCTGATCCGGAGTGATGCAATGACCGATGCTGTAGCCCATGACGTTGAACTGGACGCCAGTGGCCTGAATTGTCCGTTGCCATTGCTCAAGGCCAAGCTGGAGCTCAACCGGATGACCAGCGGCGCGGTGCTCAAGGTGATCGCCACGGATGCGGGCTCCCAGCGCGACTTTCGCACCTTTGCCCGATTGGCCGGTCATACGCTGCTGCTTGAAGAAGACGAGGCGGGTGTCTACCGCTATTGGTTGAAAAAAGCCTGAAACCGGCTGCGTTCGTTACTAAGGATTATTGATGTTCAAAGTGTTACGCGACTGGATTCAGCGCTACTTCTCCGATGAAGAAGCCGTGGTGCTGGCGGTGCTGCTGTTCCTGGGGTTTACCGCGGTGCTCACCTTGGGCGGCATGCTCGCGCCGGTGCTGGCTGGGATGGTGCTGGCGTATCTGATGCAGGGGCTGGTCGTCACCCTCGAACGCCTGCGCGTGCCCGGTGGCGTGGCCGTGGGGCTGGTGTTTGCGCTGTTCATGGGCGTGTTGCTAGTGTTCATCGTGGTCGTGGTGCCGTTGCTCTGGCATCAATTGATCACGTTGTTCAACGAGTTGCCCGGCATGCTCGCTAAATGGCAGTCGCTGCTCTTGCTGTTGCCCGAGCGCTACCCGCATCTGGTGTCCGACGAGCAGGTGCTGCAAGCCATCGAAGTGGCCCGGGGCGAGATCGGCAAGTTCGGTCAGTGGGCGCTGACGTTCTCGTTGTCGAGCCTGCCGCTGCTGGTCAACATCATGATCTACCTGGTATTGGTGCCGATCCTGGTGTTCTTCTTCCTGAAGGACCGGGAAATGATCGGGCAGTGGGTGCGCGGCTATCTGCCCCGTGAACGGGCGCTGATTACTCGCGTCGCCCATGAAATGAACCGGCAGATCGCCAACTACATTCGCGGCAAGGTCATCGAGATTTTCATCTGCGGTGGCGTGACCTACATCGGTTTCGTGGTGCTGGGGCTCAACTACGCGGCACTGTTGGCGTTGCTGGTGGGCGTGTCGGTGGTGGTGCCTTACGTCGGCGCCGTGGTGGTGACCGTACCGGTGATGCTGATTGCATTGTTCCAGTGGGGCTGGAGTGATCAGTTCATCTACCTGATGGCGGTCTACGGGATCATTCAAACACTGGACGGCAACGTGCTGGTGCCGCTGCTGTTCTCGGAAGCGGTCAACCTGCACCCGGTGGCGATCATCTGTGCGGTGTTGTTGTTTGGCGGGTTGTGGGGCTTCTGGGGGGTGTTCTTTGCGATTCCCCTGGCGACGCTGTTCAAGGCTGTGCTGGATGCGTGGCCGCGCAAGGAGCCGGTGGTGGCGCCGCTGCTTTAACTGTCAGCTCTGGTTTTTCAGTGAGCTCAAGGGCCTCTGCGCGAACAAGCCCGCTCCCACATTCGATCTGTGGCGAACACAAAACTGATGTGGGAGCGGGCTTGCTCGCGAAGGCGTCCGAATAGACGCCCTATAAAATCAGGCCTTGTTCAGCCCCTGAGCCGCTGCCAACACCGCATCCACATGCCCCGGCACCTTCACGCCGCGCCATTCCTGACGCAACACACCGTTCTTGTCGATCAGGAAGGTGCTGCGATCAACGCCCATGTATTCCTTGCCGTAGAGCTTTTTCAGCTTGATCACATCAAATAGCTGGCACAGCGCTTCTTCCTTGTCGCTGATCAGCTCGAAGGTGAACGCCTGCTTGGCCTTGAAGTTTTCGTGGGATTTCAGGCTGTCCCGGGACACGCCGAAGACTTCGGTGTTGGCGGCTTTAAAAGCCTCCAGCTGATCGCGAAAGCCCTGGCCCTGGGTGGTGCAGCCCGGCGTGCTGTCCTTCGGGTAGAAGTAAATCACCACCTGCTTGCCTTTGAGGCTCGCGAGGCTGACGGTCTGCCCGCTGGTGGCGGGTGCTTCGAAGTCGGTAACCGGTTGGTCGATAGCAACGGCCATGAAAGCTTCCTTACATTGGGTTTTGTGGGCGCCACGGTTCAATCAGGGCGTCCAGGTTCAGCGCGTCGGCGAAATCCAGGAACTGATCGCGCAGCCAGCTGATTTGCACGCCGGCCGGCAGCGTCACGGTAAACGTGGCGTTGAGCATGGTGCCGCCGGTTTGTGGTGCCTGGTACGTGTCGCAGGTCAGGTTTTCCAGCTCGACGTTGTGGTCCATGAAGAACTGACACAACTCGTTGATGATGTCCGAGCGATAGGCCGAGCTGACATAAGCGACGTATGGCAAGGCTTGTGGGCGGTTCTCCAGGGCTGCGCTGCGCACTACGTTGACCGTGAAGGCGTGCTTCTTGGCGAGGATAGGCAGGCTGCCTTCCAGGCGGGCCAGGGCGTCCCAGCTGCCGGAGATCTCGAGGATCAGGGCACTGCACTCGCCATGACGGGTCAGGCGAGAGGTGACCACGGCGCAGCGGTTTTCATGGCTGGCGCGGCACAGGACGTTAGTCAGCTCCATGGGGTTGGCGCCGAGGGCACTGATGACAAGGAATTGTTCGCGAACTGTGGGGGTGGACATGCAGCATTCCTAAAGCGATGAGCGGTCGATACTTCTATGTGCTTTTTTTACCGGGGGCGACCCTGCGCAGACGAATTCAGAAAACCCGAGCCGAAGGTTGCAACGTGCTCCAGAGTGGCGGGAGCGAGGGGTGGCAACGCTGGATCGGGGCTTGTGATGCCGAAAATGGAGGCTGGAACCCGGCGTACGAGCTTATCAGTACCGATCAAAGTCTGAAGGGTAGCGAAAAGCAGCGCCAAGGGGAATGGCAGCAGCGCAGTACTTCGCTTGTACAAGCATCTTGGCGCCAGTACCATTACGGCTCTCTTTTTCCGGCAGGAGCGGTTGCATGATTGCGGGCAGTATGGTGGCACTGGTCACACCCATGGATGCACAAGGTCGTCTCGATTGGGACAGCCTGAGCAAACTGGTGGACTTTCACCTGCAAAACGGCACCCACGCCATCGTGGCGGTCGGTACTACAGGTGAATCGGCCACGCTAGACGTGAACGAGCACATCGAAGTGATTCGCTACGTGGTCAAGCAGGTTGCAGGGCGCATCCCGGTCATCGCCGGCACCGGTGCGAACTCGACGCGCGAAGCCATCGAGTTGACCACCAACGCCAAGAGCGCTGGCGCCGACGCTTGCCTGCTGGTCACGCCGTACTACAACAAGCCGACCCAGGAAGGCTTGTACCAGCACTTCAAGGCCATCGCCGAAGCCGTCGATATCCCGCAGATCCTTTACAACGTGCCTGGCCGCACCGCGTGCGACATGCTGGCCGACACCGTGATCCGCCTGTCGACTGTTAAAAACATCATCGGCATCAAGGAAGCCACCGGCGACCTGGGCCGTGCCAAGGCGATCATCGACGGTGTCAGCAAAGACTTCCTGGTGATCTCCGGTGACGATGCCACCGCTGTAGAGCTGATCCTGCTGGGCGGCAAAGGCAACATCTCGGTGACCGCCAACGTCGCCCCGCGTGACATGGCCGACCTGTGCAACGCCGCGCTCAAGGGCGACGCCGTGACTGCTCGGGCCCTCCACGAAAAGCTGATGCCGCTCAATAAAACCCTGTTTATCGAATCCAACCCTATCCCCGTGAAATGGGCGCTGCATGAAATGGGCTTGATGCCGGACGGTATCCGTCTGCCGCTCACCTGGCTCAGCACTGCCTGTCACGAACCGCTGCGGCAGGCCATGCGCCAGTCCGGCGTCCTGGTTTAATTGAGGAAGTACAACGCATGAAGCGAATGGCCGGACTTTCCGCACTTGCCTTGATTATCTCCAGCACCAGTGGCTGCGGATGGATCTGGGGCCCGGAAGGTTACTTCCGTGACCGTGGTAGCGATTACCTGGAAGCGCAACAGACTGCACCGATGCAACTGCCACCGAATGTCAGCACCGCCAAACGTCTGGATCCGCTGTTGCCGATCCCGCGTAACGTTGCCGATGACACCGCCAAGGGCGAATACATCGTGCCGCGTCCGCAGCCGCTGTCGGCGATTGCTGACGCCAGCGACTACACCCTGCAGAAAAGCGGTGATTCGAGCTGGGTCATGGGCCAGCACCCACCGGCCGAAGTCTGGCCAGTGGCGGTGCAGTTCTTCCAGGACAACGGTTTCCGCCTGGATGAACAACGCCCGCAAACCGGCGAATTCACCACTACCTGGCAGCATTCCGACGAACTGTCCGCGGCCATGGCCAAGCGCCTGAGCGCGGCCGGCGTCAGCGCCGACAGCGAAACCCGCGTGCGGGTCCGCATCGAGCCAGGCGTGCAGCGCAACACCAGTGAAATCTACGTGGTCAGCGCCCAGCGTCCTTCGGGCAGCACCGCCAACGTCGATTTCACCAACCGTTCGGTCAACACTGGCCTGGACGCTGCACTGGTGGATGACTTGCTCGCGAGCATGAGCCGCACGGCAGAGAAGGGTGGTTCGGTCTCCATGCTGGCGTCCCGCGATTTCGATACGCCGAATCGTGTCAGCCTGAGCGAAGACGGCAGCGGCAACCCGGTCCTGAACGTAGGTCCTGACCTGGATCGCGCCTGGTCGAGCGTTGGTCGTGCGCTGGAACAGGGCGAATGGCGCGTTGAAGACATCAACCGCAGCTTGGGCCTGTACTACATCAACCTGGCCGAAAAAGCCGAGAAGAAAGACGAGAAGCCTGGTTTCTTCAGCAGCCTGTTCGGCAGCAAGCCGAACAAGGAAGAAGTTGAAGCCCGTGCCGAGCGTTATCAGGTTCGCCTGAGCAAAGTGGGCGAGAACGTCCAGGTCACCGTCGAGAAAAACATCAACACCGTGGCGCCGGCAGAAGTGGCGCGTAAAGTGTTGAGCGTGATTCAGGACAACCTGGGCTGATATCACATGCGTTTTGCCGTTCTCGGCAGCGGTAGCCAAGGGAACGGCACGCTGATCGCCAGCGCTGATACGTATGTGCTGGTGGATTGTGGTTTCTCCCTGCGGGAAACCGAAAAACGCCTGTTGCGCCTGGGTGTGAACCCGGCGCAACTGAGCGCGATACTCGTGACCCACGAACATGCCGACCACGTGCATGGCGTGGGTTTGCTGTCTCGGCGTTACAATCTGCCTGTCTACCTCAGTCGCGGCACCCTGCGCGGGATGCGCAAACCGATCGAACCCGCGGGCTTCCTGGCCGGCGGCGAGCAATTGCAAATCGGCGCCCTGAACATCGAAGTCATTGCCGTGGCCCACGATGCGCAGGAACCGACCCAGTACGTGTTCAATGACGGCGAACGGCGCTTCGGCCTGTTGACCGACCTGGGCTCGTATTGCAACAAGGTGCTGGACGGCTATCGGGACCTCGATGCGTTGATGATCGAGTCCAACCATTGCCGTGACATGCTGGCTCGCGGTCACTACCCGTACTTCCTGAAGCAGCGGGTGGGCGGTGAACTGGGACATTTGAACAACCACCAGGCGGCATTCCTGGTGTCTGAGTTGGGCTGGCAAGGCCTGCAACACTTGGTCCTGGCCCATCTGAGCAGCAAGAACAACCTGCCGCAGCTGGCCCGGCAATGTTTAGTCGACACCCTCGGGTGCGACCCGGACTGGCTGCAACTGTCC